>MEUM01000025.1:2099-10115 GCA_001771735.1 Caldifarciminota bacterium RBG_13_43_14
AAGAAGTTCTTACCAATTTGGATAAACTCGCTGGTGAAATGAAAGAATCGACTAAAAAGATAAATGACTATTGTTCTGATATCAACGATCTAATGCGTCGTCTTAATAATGATTATGAACAAATAAACAGGAATTTTATCGAATATCATAAGCTCGCCGAAGAGAATATTATATTTGCCAACAAAACGCGGGAAAATTCAGATGTGTATAAAAAAGATCTGGGCATTGTATCTAGGACCGGGAAGATCCTGAATTATCGGCAGTCCATTGAACCCGTAATACTTGATCCAGCCAATAAAACCGATGCTCGCAGTCATGAAATAATCGAACAGGTATTTACTGGTCTTTTGACCTTCGATTCGGCAAATCATTTAGTCCCCGGGATCGCCGAAAGGTTCACTGTTTCCAGTGACGGATTGAAATGGGATTTTGTGATCCGCCGCAACGTTAAATTCCATGATGGCCGAGCGGTATCGGTCGATGACATAGTGGCTTCGTTCGAGCGCGTGCGTCAAAGTCCAAATTCGTTCTTCATTGATTATGTTGATTCGATAATAATCCTCGATAGCAGTCGCGTACGTTTTATTTTACGTTATCCCTATTTGCCGTTTTTGGCTAATGTTGCATGTGGTGTTTGTGATATTACCAAAGTTCAATTTAATCCTGAGATGCCGATCGGATCTGGTCCATATCGTTTTATCGAGTGGACTAGAGGTAAACGAATCGAGCTGGAATATTTTCCCGAGTTCATATTCGGTCGTGTCCCGATCGAGAAGATTATAATCAGTTTTGTTGCTGATGAAGAGGAAGCCAGCAAACGTTTCCACGCCGGCGAGATCGATATTACTCCAGTAACCCCTGAGTCGATGGGATATTATACGGAAGAGGAACTGGTGAGGGGATCAACTCTATCAACACAGTATCTCGGTATTAATGTTAGAGAGGACACACCTTTTCGCAATGTAAAAGTACGTCGGGCAATGAATCATGCCATTGATAAGCAATATTTTGTTGATAATCTAATGAAAAGGCAGGCGATACCAGCGCGCGGTATTTTCCCGCCGGGACTATATGCATATAATCCTGACTTACCGTCTTATGATTTCAGCATGGAAAGAGCGCGGGCGTTAATGCGTGAAGCTGGATTCGGTGGTGGCATACCAGATACGTACAAACTTGATATACGGGATAGTGCGACCTCGATTCAACGGGCTGAATATATTCAGCGATGTCTGGCGAATATTGGCATAAGCATAACTATCAATCCAATGTCTTGGAAAGAATTCCTCGATCATGGTTATAAGGGGAATAGCATTTTATGTATTAAGAGCTGGGTTTCTGATAATGGTGATCCAGATAATTTTGCCTTTCCGTTGTTTCATTCAAAAAGCTTTGGTGCGCCAGGGAATACTTCTTTTTACAGTAATTCTCAGGTTGACTGCATGGTCGAAACTGCACGTTCGGAACGCAGTATTAAAACACGGCGTTTGATATATCGGGAAATTGAAAAGACGATCTGTGATGATGCCCCCTGGGTATTTTTATCTCATGGTGTCGATACCTATGCGGTAAGCCGTCGGATCAGCGGATTTAAGGTAGATCCATTTGGGATTAATCGATTCCGGTATCTGTGGACTAATTAAATGGATACGCTGCTTGTTTTTTGTCTAAATAATGAATTGATCGGTATTGATATTAACAAAGTTAAAGAAGTCACTGAATCTCAGGATCCGATCTATGTACCTGGAGTTCCTGAATATGTAAGTGGTGTTGTGAATATCAGAGGGGATGTTGTACCAGTGATCTCACTTAAAAAGAGATTGGGTATGTTGGGGGATGAACAAAGTAAATTGTTATTGATAGTAGAAGAGAAAGGGAGGATCGCAGGGATCCGAGTTGATAAGTTTTATGGAACAAAAAAGGTTGTTTTTAATCTAATAAACAGATCTTCTGAGCTTATTTCGACGAAACAAGAAAAGGATTTTTTCCTGGGTGTCTATGAGAGTTCGGATAAGCCAATACTTATTTTAAACCTGGACAGGGCATTATCAAAGGAGGCCAAATGAGGGTTCTTATAGTAGACGACGCGATGTTCATGCGTCGGATGCTAAGCGATATCTTGGAGAAAGGCGGTCATACGGTGTGCGGAGAAGCATCAACTGGCAAGGAAGCGGTTGAGCGATACAAAGAACTTAAACCGGAACTGGTGACAATGGATATAATAATGCCGGATATGAGCGGGATCGAAGCGGTTAAAGAAATCAAGAAACATGATACGGATGCTAAAATATTAATGGTTTCAGCAATGGGCCAGCAGGCATTGGTTCTTGAAGCGGTTCAGGCCGGAGCCATTGACTATGTAGTGAAACCTTTTCAGCCATCTCGTGTGCTTGAATCGATTGAGCGAATAACTAAGAAATAGTATTTGTATGGAAAACTATACAGAACTTTTTCTCTCTGAGGTTGAGACTTACATAAAACAGCTTGACGATCATGTCATTGAACTTGAACGTGATCCAAAGATGAAACCAGCTATTTTTGAGGTTTTCCGTGTATTCCATACAATCAAGGGAATGGCTCAGACAATGGGGTATGAAGACCTGGCACGTTTAAGCCACCGTATCGAGGATCTGCTTATTCCAGCAAAGGATAAAGGTGAAATTGATATGTCGATCGTTGAATTTCTTTTTCATGCCATCGATTATTTGCGATCGACCCTGCAGGCGCTGAGTTCTAATAGTGAAATACCTGATTCGCTGACAATCTTTGAGGCGATCGAGCGATTAGAAAAGGGCGAAAAAGTAGACCTGTTAACCATGAATCTCCAGATCACCAAGACATCCGAGATCAGGATACGCATGGAAAAGCTCGACAAATTGCTGAATTTAAGTAATGAGTTACTTGTCGCGAGACTTCGTCTGGAAAGGTTGTGCATGGAGATCAAGGATCAGAGATTGATTGATTTCCGGGATACAGCAACAAAACTTATCGAGTCAATGCAGGATGAGGTCATGCGTCTTCGAATGTTGCCTTTATCGAATGTATTTGAATTTTTCCCGCGCTGGTTCCGTGATGAAGCTAAAAAACAGGGTAAAGCAGTTACCCTTGAGATCAGTGGTGGCGATATTGAAGTTGATCGTTCGATCATTGAGGCACTGAAAGAGCCGCTGATGCATCTAGTGAGGAATTCACTTGACCATGGTTTTTCTAAAGAAGATACTGAAGCTGGGGAACGTAACACAGTAAGAATAACTGCCGCACAGGAAAAAGATTGGATAAACATATCAGTCATCGATAATGGGAAGGGAATTGATTGGGAGAAAATCAGAGATCTTGCTGTAGAACGTGATTTGATAAGCTCGGCCGATTCCCGTACCCTCGACCGGGAAAGCGCTTACAATATTTTATTACGCCCCGATTTTTCCACCAGAGAGGAGGTTTCCGAAATATCCGGGCGCGGTATAGGTTTAGATATTGTGAATAATGCGATATCGCGGCTTGGTGGTCGATTATATATCTTTTCAGAACTAGACAAGGGTTCGCAATTTTCAATTGAATTACCAGTGAGTATCGCTATAATAAGAGCTATGATCTTCCGGCTTGATCGACAGCGATTTGCCATTCCACTTTCTTTTGTACAGGAGACATTTAATTTGAAAGAAGATACTGTAAAAACTGTACATCATCGTGAACTATATAAGCTGCGAGATGAAATATTACCAATGACCAGATTGGGGAATATTATCGATTACCATAGTAACAGTAAAAAGAAAACGGTTATTGTTGTGCAGTATCTGCAGAAAAAGCGTGGTTTTATAATAGACGAAATAATCGATGAGACCGATATTGTAACCAAGAAGGTCGATTTGCTCCTCGCTCGTAATTATTATTCGGGATGTGCGATTTATTCTGATGGGTTGCCGATGATGATTATTGACCCAAGGGGGTTTGAATGATTGATGCCAAGCGTTTAACCGGTGAACAGCTTGATGCCTTGAGGGAAGTCGCGAATATTGGAAGTGGCCATGCGGCTACTTCCTTATCGCAATTAATGGGCAAAAAGGTTATGGTAAGGGTACCTAAAATTCTCACTGGACCGCTCGAGGACGTCATTCTCAAGATAGCCGACCCTAATGATGTCGTAGTTGCGGTGCTGCTTTATTTCCTCGGTGATCTTACCGGTCGGACACTTCTGCTTTATCCTTATGAAGATGCCCAGGAACTTACGAATCTGCTTATGCCACCGGGAAGTGATACCCCAAACGAGGTCCAGGAATCATTGCTCAAGGAAGTATCCAATATTCTTTCCTGCTCCTACATGAACGCTCTTGGTGAATTACTGGGTCTCTTAATACTGCCGTCCGTACCAGGAATGATTGTTGATATGGTTGGAGCGATACTGTCCAGTGTTGTATTGGAGTTTGGTCGAGAAAAAGATTTTATTTTCTGTGTTGAGACTGAATTCGATTTTGGCGAAGATGAAAAAGCGCTCTGTGCATATTTTCTGCTTTTGCCTGATACGACAAGCCTGGAACTAATTCTCAGGAAATTGAATTTAGCAAAATGATATCACCGGAAGAACTTAAAATCTTAAAAAGTTTTGCTGAAAGGGTACCAACCGATGATCCGGGTGCTCATAATAACCTGGCGATCGTATATTATAACAAGAGTCTATATGACGAAGCAGTAGAGGAATTGGAAAAAGCTCTCAAGATCGATCCGAATTTCGTGCTGGCTCGCAATAATCTTGATATTATCCTGAAAAAGACTGGCCGACTCGAACAACGGGTCGACCGATTGAGTCGGATCATTGATAAGGAACCGTACGATGAGAATAAAACCTTGGAGCTCGCTGATACCTATCGTAAGCTTAGCCGGTATTCACAGGCGATAATTTTTTATAGAAAGATATTGGACTATAATCCAGGTTCTTTTGAAGGATATTTTGGGCTTGGGATAACACTTAAACTGCTTGGTAAGTATGATGATGCGCTTGAAGAAATAAAAAGGGCACTGGAAATTAAGATCGCTCCGGATGTCTATCGTACGCTGGGTGAGATATATTTCAATAAAGGAATAATCGACCTGGCAATAAAAAATTTCCAGGAATCAATTTTGCTCGATCCTTCTTCAGCCGAAGGTCATTTCATGCTTGGATTTGCCCTTGGAGAAAAAGGTAAAACTAAAGAAAGCATTGAATCGGTAAGGAAGGCGATAGAGCTGAATCCTTCGCTCGCACAATTTGAAGCGAATTTGCCGATCGATATTAATGAGCATAGGGGACACTGGGAATTCCTGAAAGAGCAGTTAGGTATGCCGAGAGTGTCGGAAAACGAGTTTCAAGTCCACTATAATATTGGCATGACCTATCGTAATAAAGGATTGTTCACCGAGGCCAAGCGCGAGCTCGAAGAGTGCATAAAGATGAAGCCCAACAACCCGAATGTAATTATAGTACTGAGCGAGATCGAACTTCTTATCGGTAAGATCAATGACGCGCTGAAGCTTGTCGAACGGATTGCCGATCTTGAATTTGATTCACCATTATATAACAACATTTTGGGGGTGGCTCATTTTTTGAAAGGTGATATGCTATCCGCAAAAAAATACTACCAAGGAGCCCTAAGCTATGATCCGAAATGTTCATCAGTGATCAATAATCTTGCTGTTCTCGGTCAGGTTGAGGGGAGATCTGAGGATGCCCTGAAGCTTTACCTCAGCGCCTCTTCACTGGGTAACGATGATGCCCGATATAATACTGGTATGTTTTTCTTACGTGCATCCAAGTTTGATCAAGCAATGGAATACTTCAAGGGAAATTCGGCGGATGATATATTTGGCGCAGGTCTAGTATCAATGGAAAAGGGAAAGGATGATCAAGCTTTGGAAAATTTCAGAAAAGTAATGGCATTGGCTCCGAATCATGCTGGTGCTTATTATAATATGGGTTTTGTTTTAACTAAATTAGGTAAATTTAAAGAAGGTCTAGATTACATTCGGAAAGGCATCGAGATCGAACCGAATTACGATAAGGATAAATACCATTTATGTCTGGAGCCCGAGCTCAGCGGATTCGGTCCTTTTTATACGACCAGCGTTAAACATGAGGAAAAAGGCGAAGAGATTCCAGAGCTTGAGATCCCGACCCCGGACAGCTATTTGCATAATGCCGAAAATTATTTACAAATGAACGAACTGGAAAATGCGATGATGATGGTAGAGGAGGCTCTGAAACTTCAGCCAGATTGGGTACGGGCAATCGTACTCAAGGCCGAGATCCTTTCCCGTAGAAGTGGTTCGGAGGCAGCCGCTGAAGTTTTGGAAGACTATATCAAGAATCATCCGGATGAGAACGAAGCAAAAGCAATTCTGGCAAAGATCTATGATAATGCTGGTGAATTTACCGGAGCTCTTAATATATATAATTACCTGCTTGAGAAAGAGCCCGATAATATCGCATGGTTGACAAGTGCGGCTAATTTAATGTATACTCTTAAGGATAATGAAGGAGCCTTGCGTATTTTTAAACATTTGTATGATCTAGACAATGATAGTCTTGATGCCAATCTTGGTTTCGCTCGTGTCTATCTGGCGCAGCGCATGCTTAAAGAAGCGGAGCCCCATATTAAAGTGCTATCGGAAAAATCTCCCGATATTTATGAATACAATTTACTCGCCGGGATTTATCATTTGGAAAAAAATAATCGTGATGAAGCAATACGGTTTTTCGAAAAGGCAATTGAAAGAGAATCATCAAAACCTTTACCATATTATCATCTTGGTTTACTGTCAGTGCAAAAAGGTGATTTTGAAGTTGCCTGTGATAATTGGAAAAAGGCACTTTTGTTGAGTCCGGATAATGAACTTGCAAAGAAAACAAGGCATTGTCTTAAAATAACTTACGAATTAACCGAATTCCTGAAGAAGGAAGCTTGATTTAAGGAGGAATAAAAATGTCGGATGAACTGGCGATTGATTCCGGTGCGTTGATTTTTGCCACCTTGGCTGATGTCTATCTTTCTTCGGGAATGTATGATGAGGCTATCTCGATACTCAAGGATGGCCTGTCACGTAATCCCAATTATACATTAGCAAAGGTTATCCTTGGACGCGCGCATTACCTCAAAGGTGATTTGGGCGAGGCAGTGAAAATTCTTGAAGAAGTCTATTCTCAGGTCAAAGACAGTGAAAATACTAATTTATATCTTGGGCATTGTTATCGTAAGCTTGGTGATAGCGATCGTGCGATCCAGTTTTATGAAACTGTTCTGAAAATCAATTCTAAGAATAAAGAGGCCGATCAGGAACTGACGAGCTTGAGGGCAGCCCAGGTAGCTCCAGTTGCTGAAGTGGAGAGTAAAGAACCTGAAATAGCTGCCGAAGCAAAGCCGTTACCAGAGATTACACCTGAACCTAAAGGTGAAGAGATGGTTGCGGTACCAGTAGCTCCTGTTCAGACACATTCAATCGTTACATCCGGCAAGGAACCGGTGGCGCAAGAGCCGGAAAAGGTTGAGCCGACAGTAGAACCTGCAATTGCCGAGGCCGGCCAGGAGGCAGTGGTGGTACAAGAGCCGGAAAAATCTGAACCGGAAACTCTACCTGAAACCCATCCCTCAGACACTCTTTTTACTCCGGAAGAAAGTACCGCAGTATTTCCATTAGAGAAATTGAATGAACCGATGTCTAAACTTCTAAATCTCAAAACAGTAAAAGGTGCATTGATATGTTCAAAGGATGGTTTGCTAATTATGAACTATTATCCCAAAAGTACTAATGCTGATGAACTGTGCGCTTTTATTGCCGCAATACATAATGAATCGCAGAATGCTCTACATTTCATTAAAGAGGGAGATATTGATAAGTTCATAATTGAAAAATCTAATGAAACAATATGTGTGATCACTGCTGGTGAGTCACTACTCACAGTTATTACCAAACCTGAAGCGAAACCGGGTCTCGTATTTGTATATGCCAGAAAGATCATTGATGATATAAGGGAGATCCTAGGATGAA
>MEUM01000026.1:0-4413 GCA_001771735.1 Caldifarciminota bacterium RBG_13_43_14
CGTTGTGGTTGATTGCGAAGTAACCTTTGTCGAGCAGGGTGCCGGTCGGACCAATCACGCCGAACTGCAGGTTGACGCTATCTACTTGAATGGGAAAGCTGCCGTGGGAAGCGGCGATCGGGTTGTCAAGACGTTGCTCGAGGTAGATGACGCGGGATTCAAGAGCGGTAAGACTTTCCGCTGGGGTCTGACTGTGTAGAAAAGATGAAACGACAATACATACTATAAGGGTTTTGATAATATTCATGGATCTTAGGCACATAATATAGAGCGTGAGGTTCTCGCTCCAGCACCTCCTGCGGGTTCATTATATTGGCGAATGATGTGATGTCAATGGGGATGAATCTGTTTACCCGTCGTTTATCGGGTACGTAATATTTATCATTGATTATTTGGCTTTGATCTCGGTTTCACCCAGCTTTTTGGACGGCAGTCGAATACTCTTGCCAATCTTTTTCAATTTTGTATAATAAATATGGTGTGGAGTTAAGGAATATGTCCAGAGTGCCTTGTCGTTGGAACATGCTGGAGAATTATTATGAGCAAAAATGACATGAAGCCGAAGATGCAATTAGAGCTGTTGCTTGGTGAACGAAGGCTCGTGAAAGAAAGATTATCAAAAACAGAAAGCATGATGTTTGGTTCTATCACCGTCGTTGTGTCGCCCTTTCTTCTGCTAACGGGATATGCATTCTTGAACTATAATTCAAATGCCAAATTCATATTGCTTGCTATGCCTTTTCTCTCACTATTTGCAATATTACTTATTTGCGTATTATACATGCACCAATATGTTGCAGGCTATTATTCTCGGTATCTGGTAGATAGGATCAATACGATGGTCTCAGAGTTTCGTCTCTTGATGGAAGATATGGATTACGCTTTTTTTGGTAAAGGATTCAATATCCAAAACCTCTTCATCTTTATGGCCCTTGGTTTTACGGGCATTATTAATTTCATCATACTTCTTTTTATCGATGACGTTATCTTTGATCTGTGGGTAAAGGTAAATATGAATAAGGCATTAGACTTTTCCGTAGTATATTGGGTATATTGGATTATTTTTTCTTCGCTGGCTATAATATGCATATTGGCCGGGTATAGCCAGTTTCATTGTAAGGTAAAGAAATTGAAAGGAATAATCGCCTTCAATAGCAACAGCCAAATAAATTCCGGCCTGTAGACTATTTGGTTTTAATCTCGGTTTCACCCAGCTTTTTAGCCAGATCCAGCAGCTGAAGGGCTTTATTTAAAGTATCGATATTCGATCCAGCCTTTCTGGGTTCATCAGCGAAGGTTAGGAGCTCGGTTAGGCTGATTTTGAATGCCTGAGAGATCTTTTGCAGGGATATGATCGTGGGGTTCTTTTCGCATCGTTCAATCTCCCCGATATAAGTGAAATGGAGATCGCAATGTTCAGCCAGTTCTTCCTGGGTCATTTTGTTTATCTTACGCAACTGGCGGACCCGCCTGGCTAATTTTATAAGAATTGGATTTCTTTGCATTGTCAAGCATAATTATTGGACTATTCCAATCCAGAGACTATAGTATTAAAAAGCCTTGACATGTAGGCTATAGTATATAAAATTAGTTAAAAGGAGGCAGGATGAAGAAATTGCTTTTTTGTGTACTAATAGTATTCTCATTGTGCTTCAGTCTGGATGGTGAGAATGAATACTATGGCGAATGCGGACGAACCGTATTTGACCGAATAATAACCTTGAGTGCCGCCAAACACACTTTCAAGACAATAACGATTGACTGGTCTGATTTTATTGGGAGTCGAAATCTTTCCCCTGATAACTATATCTTGGCTGGAAAAATATACGTCTTCTCCAGCGGAGCGATGACCCGCGGTATAACTTGTATGTTGTTGACTCCTGAACAATATGAAGTATATCTTAGCGGCGAAGAAGTCAAATCACCGCTGTTTAAGGCAACAAAGCAGCACGACATCTCAATAAGAACCTTGGAATTGAATCTTGGTCAAAAGTATTATCTTATTCTGGATAACAGTCATACGAAAATGACCGATAAAAACGTTCTTCTTTATCTACTTGCGTTACCGAAATGGCACGGGGGATAACGGTATTGAATGAATAACCGCAATATGTAGCAGTCATTCATGATTGAGGTCTTTGAGAGCTTTAAATAGGGAGGTTTAATGAAACTAATATCATATTTGTTTTTCACTTTAATGATTATTGCCCGACTTTCAGCGGATGGAACTCACAAAATCGAACTGCCAAGTACTCCAGAGCCTTATAACATTGTTTTGCAGTTAGAAGCAACAGAAATCGCGGCTAACAATATACGTGAGATTTTTGGCGAGGTGAACATTGGCGATCCCATAATATGTTATGATTTTCACGGGAACATCGCCGCCTATATCTTTCCTTTTACCTGTGAATATAATGTTTTTTCATCGGAACAGACAATCTTTAAGGAAATCAATGACGCTTATAATTCAATATTGCCGGCAAGAGAAAACCTTGCGGCGGTCCGAGAGCAATCCCTGAAAGGATTGGTCCATTCAGGTATAAAGCTGGATACCCGACAAGCACTGGAAATGTGCCCTCAGTGGGATGAGGCAGACGGCATTGTCAGGAAGTTAGAGAATCAATGCTGGGGAGTTGATCGGTACGGCTATTTGACTATTTCGGGACGCAAAGACATTGCACCAATATTAGAGTATTCTAACACCCTGCCATATTATTATACATACAGAGCCGCCGCGAGGTATCTTGCCGAAGGAAATATTCCAAGCGGCCCAGCAAGATTTTCAAAATTCTACTACATGGGGTCAATGGATCAGGTTTTTGAATTCATATCAGAGCAGGCGGAAACGGTTTATGTAATGACCTGTCCTATTAGAATAGTCGATCCGACCGTCTGCCGCGACAAAAGAATTACCGTTACTGAAAACGAAGCAAAGTGGATAGAAGACCAGTGGAATAACGTTCGTCAACGTGTTCGCAGTAGAGCTAACCATTGGATTGATGGTCGCAACGATGTAGTTCCTGCGTATATATGGGTCGCAGGATGCTCACCAACATCTGCGACAATGGTTTTGGGGTACTATGATTGGTATAGCCCGATAGGCCGATGGACCAATTGGGGGTTATTAATGCCCTGGTATTTTGAACGAGCTGTCATTAAGAAATTTACAGATCCCAATGGGTATTATTATCAGCATAGTGGCGGAACTGGGCAAGAAGGCATTCCCGTCAGCATTTATGAATTAGCCTACCGTATGGGAACAGATGCCCAGACCGGGGGAACGCAAGTGGATAGCATATTAGATGGAATACTTGACTGGACGAACGACAACAATTGGTGTGGATACAGTTTTTCAGGGAGCGATTATCTAACCTATTCTAATTGGGGACAGATCTGGAGCATTATTCAAAACCAGGTGAACAATAATCGTCCATGTATGTGGTCACGAGATGGTTACTGGTCACCGGGTGTAAGCGGCCCGCATTCAGTTGCGGCTATCGGTTATAGCGATGCGGGATCAGTATATTACCGCAGCACATGGGATTTGGGATGGCATGCGGATCCCTATCAAGGAAATGGTCAAACTTGGGCACACACCGTGTCAATCATCCCGTGTGCCGGGTCATCTGGGAATGACATAGAGCTCTTCAGCCCTGACGGCGGAGAAACATGGCCGCCTGGAACTTACCGGGATATTATCTGGTATCAATTTGGGGGGGACATATATGATGCGGATCTATTTTATTCCCTTGATAGCGGATATAATAGGACGCCCATTGCGTACTATGTTCGCTCTTATGAAGGTTGGAATTATTACTCTTGGCTAATTCCCAACGGCTCTTACGCGGATGTCTTTGTGAGCATCGAAGCTTATGACTACAGTGGTTGGCTAACAGCGGCGGAAGGCAGCGAGAATAGGTTTACGATCGGGCAAACGGCAATTTCTGACGATATTGTTGATCATCGAATTCACCGCGTATCACTGCAACAGAATTATCCTAATCCAGTCAGCACGGCCACAACAATTTGCTTTTCATTGACCAGGGCATCGAACATCCAATTGAACTTATATGACGTGGTGGGAAAAAAAATAGTAACCCTAAAAGAGGGTAAGCATGGTGCCGGAACTTATAAAGTACATTTCGATGCAGATCACTACTCCTTGTCAAATGGCATGTATTTCTACGCACTCAATCTCGACGGGCACAACGTAGCATTAAGAAAACTCATTGTATGTAGGTAGATTAATTTGGCTCGACGAATGACAGATTGAGGACTGCGGTTTATTTAAGGCAAAAACACCCCGGCTACGCACGATCACTGTTTACACTACCCCGTAGGCTTCGCAGAAAAATGAACCTTGACAACAAATCTATTATGCATAACCTAAATCATGTTCTTTCTTATTCGGCA
>MEUM01000026.1:4427-6036 GCA_001771735.1 Caldifarciminota bacterium RBG_13_43_14
CGTACTGACGATCGATGATTTTTCGGCGATGAGGTTATGTTTTTGTCGCCTGCATTTTTTGACTAAAAAGGGAGGTAAATATGTTGGTAATATATAAGTGCATTCTATTAACATCATTGCTATTGGTTTCCGTTGTTAACGCACAGAATCCAATTGATGTTAATGACATAGTATTCAAGATCGGGCCGGAAAGCGAAAAATCGTGGCAATATCGATTTGCGGCCGGAGACACGATAATCCTGCAGGCAAAAGTTGTTAAAGGCAAATGTATTAGTGAATTATCCGTGCAAGAATGGCCTTCTGCTTTGAAATATCAAGGTTTAGAAATAAATGAAATTGAGAAAAGAATCTATGTCCCTACTGCCGCATTATATACTTTCGCCGTTAAGAATAACATGGCGTTTCAGGAAAGAACTTATCAACTTAACATCCAAAGAATACCCGCGTCACCCGATAAGATAGAGTATAATACGACCGCCATGTGGGATACATTGTACGACACAACATATGTTGCCGCAGTAGAAACGACAGTTATCGGAATAGACACAACCTTTGATGAAATAATTAATACTCAGAAAAAAATAGGGTCGCAGATGTCGGGTGATTTTCGATCATTCCTGCAGATAGACATTCCGCTTGGAACAAAATACTGGGCATATTGGATTGGTGTTGGACAAGATGCCTCTGAAGGGTTACAATCAATGGCCCAGAATTTAGGGGAGGGTGCTGCAACGCTTGGTATTGTGAACCCTGTTGCGGCATTTGCTCTCGGGTTAGTACCCAAGCTTTTCACGTTGAACCAAGGGCATGATATCACCTATTATTTTATTGCGGACTACAGCAATCTACAACTTTTTCTAAATAGTCAAATGTTCTATTTGATCAAACAAGGACAACGTATTATTACAGACTATTCAAAAATGACCGATCCTGTGAGCGGAACAATTTATCTGGGTTTAGATAATAGTTTTAGTCAGATGACCTCAAAAACGGTAACTATTAGCATTGTCGCCGTGAAATTCAATAGCAAAATGGTTTTTCAAAATATACAAAAACCAAAAGTATCAAAGAAAATTATACCGAAACTGGATTAAGAAAAAGGCATATTATGAATGTACTTCGGTTTTTCTAAAAACAACCTGCTCTAAACGGCATTTTGGAACCAGAGAAAACAAAAAACTCCCAGGACTGACAATCCTGGGAGTTATGAATAATTCACTCACTGCGGTCGCTGGCATCGATATCGATATGCATATTTTTGATCAGGATCTCATTATTCCTAATTTGCAGTTTTATCAAATCGCCGGGTTCAAACCCGGCATTCTGCAGCCATTTTCCTTGTAATCGGATTAAGGGCTGGCTGGAATCATCGCCCAGCGAATTATAGACTTTCAATGTGCGTTCGTTCATAACGCCTCCTCAAAGAAAAGCAGGGGGGACTAAATCCCCCCTGCTTTGTCGCCTGGACCAGCATTCACGATCAGATCCCAGTTGACCTGCTTGGCGATCAATCGTTTGTGAGCCTCGTAGAGTTCATTCCGAGTGTAGTTTTTAAGCAATGACGACTCAGGCGTTCCCCGGCACAACAAATAATCCAGATCAGTGCTGG
>MEUM01000027.1 GCA_001771735.1 Caldifarciminota bacterium RBG_13_43_14
TGAATGGGCTTTCCGCGATCATAATGGTCGTTCGGTCAGTCAGGGTACTTATTTTTACTCGGTTGAGTTGAATGATCAACGACTGACCGGAAAAATACTTTTTATTCAATAAGGATTTATCTAATCCACCCTGACCCTCCTTTAGAAAAGGAGGGAACTAATCCACCCTGACCCTCCTTTAGAAAAGGAGGGAACCACTCATATCCCCCTTTATTAAAGGGGGATAAAGGGGGATTATAAATTATCATATATATATTTAAGAACAGCGCTCAGGTTCTTCAAAACATCATTATCGGAAAATCTTAGTACTTTTATGCCGATATTTTTTAGATATAAATCACGTTGCCTATCTTTTATTTTACCTTTATTGGTATAATGCTGCCCACCATCCAATTCAATGACAAGCCTTGCTTTTGGACAATAGAAATCAACAATGTAAGAACCAATAATCTTTTGTCGATAGAATTGAAATCTCTTTATTTGTTTTTGCCTAATATTAAACCATAAAACTCTTTCAGCATCAGTCATATTTTTACGGAGTGCACGTGCCAGTGGTTTTAATTTAAGATTATACAAAATCATTATAATCCACCCTGACCCTCCTTTAGAAAAGGAGGGAATTACATTTCGCGCTACGCGATACGCGCCACGGTCTTACACCGGTGGTATTGGTAAACCGGTAATTGATTTAAAGCTTTCCTGCGTTTTCTCCAGAACCTTTTTGCGGGCATCGCTGAAAGCAGCAAGCACGAGATCCTCCAGCATAGTAACATCCTTATCTTCGAAGATCTCCGGTTCGATCTTTACGGAAATAACATTCTGCTCTCCGTCCATCTCCACCCTGACCATACCGCCGCCTGAACTTCCCTCGACCCTGATCTTGCGCAATTCCTCGAGCAGCTTGGCTTGAAGCTGCTGTGCCTGCTGGAATAAATTTTTCATTTTATTTCCTCACCATCAAATAGACCTCTTAAGGTCTCGATAAAATTGCTACCTTCTTTCTCTTTGTCCTTTGCGATTACAAAATCAAGGTTAAAGCCCTCCGGCATCAATACTTGAACTTTTGCACTTAATTGAAGACGATTGTTTTCAAGCTGTCTCAATGCGTATTCGTTTTCAACCTGAAATGTGATCTTCGTGCCTTGTTCAATGATCTCAGCGCGATGTATGAGGCCGGCCAAACGAGGGCTATCCTCTTGCAATGCCACAAAAAGCTTGGACTTAAAATCGGCCGCCTCGTTAGTCCGGACCGAACGCTCGGTCCGGGGGCCGGGATTTTCATTGTTCTTTTTGCCACTTTTCAATGTCAGATGACTGAATAATAGTTCAACTGCGATCCGGGAATTAATGGAACGCCGCACTATTTCTTCAAATCCCAAACATCGCTCGATGATATTTATGATCTCGGCATCGCTTAATGTTAGGGTTTTCAACTGAGCTAATTCATCATCATCTAAATCAAGATATTCCTCGCTAACCTTGGCTCTATGCAATAAAGCAGCCCGCATATAATTGGTAAATCCACGGTAGATTTCGATCGGATCGCCGCCATCTTCGATCGCCCGGTTCAGCATGGATATAACTGCCGCCAGATCACCGTTAATGATCTTTTTCAGCAGATCCAAATAGAAATCGGTTCCGAGAAACCCTACCAGTTCAAAAACATCCTTTTCTGTAATCTCCCCCTCCACAAAAGAGACCAACTGCTCCATTATACTCTCACCGTCCCGAACACTTCCATCGGCCCGTACCGCGAGATAATGGATCGCGGTCTTGGAAATTTTGACACTTTCTTTCTTGGCAATTTCTTCTAAACGACTCGCGATCTCCTTTACGGTCAATCTTTTGAAAGTAAAACGCTGACAACGAGAAAGGATAGTTGCCGGTACTTTCATCACATTGGTAGTAGCGAAGATAAAAACAACATTACTCGGAGGTTCTTCCAGGGTCTTCAACAGAGCGTTAAATGCTTCATTGGTAAGCATATGTACTTCATCGATTATGTAGATTTTTTTTCGACCATGCAAAGGCGTATATTTCACCGATTCCCGGAGATTTCGAATTTCTTCAATACCGCGATTCGATGCGCCGTCGATCTCGATCACATCAATATAACGGCTCATCGTGATCTCTTTGCAGGACTGACATTCCTGACAAGGATACACGGTCGGCCCCTGTACACAGTTCAGGCTTTTGGCAAATATTCGGGCAGTACTGGTTTTACCAACACCTCTCGGTCCCGAGAAAAGAAAAGCATGTCCCACGCGACCACTGTTGATCGCGCCTTTTAAGGAAATAACAATATGATTCTGGCCGGTCAATTCATCAAAGTTTTGCGGCCGGTATTTTAGGGATAAAACACGATGTGCCAATAGACCTCACTTCGTTCAGTAATAATAAATCATCACATTATATTTTTTTGCATTGATGAGTATGTACCGGAAACCCTAATCCAATGACCATACTAGCTTCCATACCCTTAAACGTTTAACCATTCTGTATTACCGGTCGTGCAGCTTCCTTCGTCAACACCATCAGGAACAGCAAAGCGAAGAGCTCGGATCAGGCACTCTTATGACCAGCCCATCACTACTTACCGCTGCTTCTTTCCAGACCTGACGGGGTTTGTAGTCGGAACCTTCACAAGACCCGACCTTCATCACCCTTCATTCAAAGCTGTTGCCCCTGAAAGCCTTGACTCAAATAAAGCGTTCGACCCCGCCTAAGCGGTTTTCGGGTCATCCCAGAAATAGGAATGAAAGGCACCGCTAGCTCCCCATCTAGCACGACCGGATCATCTTACAAAATCTGTTTTTTCGAAAAGAAATTCACTGGGCTTTATACCGCAGGTGCCAATGCCTCTTCGAACCATTTCGGTCTGAAACGCTTCGACTGATCTAAGATTGACTTCAGCAAGCCTTTGGTATTCAGGAACCCTGATCGTTAAGCTGAGTAAATCGTCATTGGGCCAGGCGTTCTTTTTAATCGCCATCCTTTTTACTATCTCAGGATTGCGGTTGATATAACCAAGAGTTGCGTCGATCGCATTCCGCAAACGGATCGCGGCGATCCGGGATTCCTTTTTAACGTAATTCTTGCGCATTACAATTGCATAATAGGGAAGGGTAGAAGAAACATAGGCGGCCACTATCCCCTCAAAAAGAACCTGATTATTCAGATAAAGCATATAGCCGCGATACGGATCCACCACAAAAAGCGCATCCACTTTATTTTCTTCAAATGCCGTTGCCAGCTCTTCAGGACGAAGAATTACAGTCGCGATCTTAATGATTTTGTCTTCCGCGAGCTTTGGCAGGATCAAACTAATCAGGTATTCATCCGGCGCCAGATAACCCAGTCTTTTTCCCTTCAAATCTTTCAAACCGCGGATCTTTGATTCTGGGGGAATAATAATGGCGTCCAGACTGCGACTGGATTTGAACTCCAGGGACGCACAGGCCTTAACAGTATCACCGTTTATCCCGGGCGACATCAGAAGTGAATACCATGGGACGGCGACAATATCATACCGTCCTTCCTTCAACCCCTGCAAAGGATCACCGCTGGTTTCAATAAATTCAGGATTGATCTTTTCAATAACAAAGTATTGGTGCGATGTATCCATTTCAGCAACGTAAAACGGCATCGAGGCGAATGAACGATCGACTCCAATACGCACCTTTACCGGCAACGACTCTTTGTATTGAGGATATCCAACGACAAAGAGCAAAGCGATTATACCAAAAAATATGAATACATTCAGCAATCGCTCGGTTACCTTAATATTCATCATTTCTCCTTTTGAAGCTGCTCTGCTTTAATCAAATACTCATAAGCTTTTTTGTTATTTCCAATCTCACGATAACAATAAGCAAGATTGGTCAAGGCCTCTATGTTCTTTGGATCCCTGGTTAATATTTCGCCTTCATATATATTGATCGCTTTTTGATACTCTTTTAATTGAGTATAACATACTGCCAGGTAGAACCAGGAATACAGATCGTCTTTATTGAGCTTGGTGATACGATCAAAATAACTGATCGCCTCCTGATACTTACTGCCCTTTATCTTCAACTCGCCGGTAAAGAATAGAGCATCAAGATCTTTTGGTACGTACTCGATTGATTTTAATAGATTCTTAAGCGCCATACTGTCATTCTTTAGATAATAATATGACATACCGAGATAATAATGGGTACGGGAAATTCCATTAGTAACAATCATCAGCTTTTCAATGTTTCGTTTCTGGGCACTTGGCTGATCATAACCAAGCTTGACCTTTATAAGTTCAGCAAGCATTGTATCTTTCTTCGCATTATACAGATCAGCGATCTGATAAAGCAGTGACATATCAATATCGGGCAAGTTTTGAAACACTGTTTTTGCCGTCTTTTTCCATTTTACATCAAAATATTTAATCGATTCCGTAAATTTTACAACCGAACTGTCATATTGTTTTTTATCAAAAGCAATGATACCGACCAGGAAATATGCCTCCGGATTTTCGGGATCGATTTTGAGCACTTTGGTGAAGGCCTGGTTAGCCCTATCCGGATCTTTCATTTCCGTATAAATCTGGCCTTCAATCAAAAATACTTCATAATCGTCCGGGTTTATGGTTTTAGCATAATCAAGATATTTCAAAGCATCGGCGGATTTTTGCTTACTATGCATTAATCTGGCTATGTTCAAGAATGCCTGTCCATAGCTCGATCGGTTATCCTTTTCCTTTACTAATATCCAATCAAAAGTTGCGATTGAATCGGTTTTAACCGCCGTCTGAAAAGATTTAAACGCAGAATCCATTTGCCCGGTTGCCACCTCTACCTTAAATAGCAGGCAATAATATTCAAAATCCGTGGGGGTCTCTTTAATGCCTAACAGTATCTGCTGCTTGGCATTTTCCCATTCCATCCTTGATATATATATCCTGGCTGCATTCTTATACACTGGTGGACAGCCTATAAAAAAGATGATCAATCCCAACAAAAAAGCCAGCTTTTTCATTATTCCTCCTTCAACTATAATTTTATTTAATAATAAATGAAAGTCAATAATCAAGAAAACGCTTGACGCTGAACGTTAGACGCAAAACGCCGAAAAGAATGTAGGGCAAGGCTTTAGCCTTGCGTATATTAAAACAAGCTTGATTTTTGGAATAAAACCTTTATATTTAGCCGTGCTCAGCACTCTCATCTACAGCTTAATTATATCATGCAATTCCAGCATTTTTATTGGTGATTCAACGATTTATCAGCTTGACCGTCTCAAAACCGCATTGTATTCCAGACCGATAAACACTCCGATCGACTATGTCGTCGATGATTATCTATATGTGTTAACCCGGCGCCAGTTAATCAAGATCAATGCCAATACCTTGAAATTCGCAGATCATCTACCCCTGCCTTATCAGTTCAGTTATTTATTGATCACCCCGTTATACCTTGGTCTTGTTACCAGTAATGAAATAGTTCTGGTCGAACGCAAAAACCTGAGTTATACGGCCAGTGTAGGAATGGAAGCTGGAGATTATAAACCTTTGATTAAAGATTATGTGAGCCTTAACCTGCCCGGAAACAGAATAATTATTTGTCGTGACCGCGGAAATAAATCCATACTTCTGTCGATCGATGCTCAAACCGGTGAAATAAAACGTAAAACTACTGTTAACCGGATAACGGCAAGCTATTATTCAAAGACTGAAAAGAATTTCTATTTCTTTGATATAAGTAAACACTTGCAAATTTATGACCAGGATCTTCGAAAAAAAACCTCTAAGAACACGGGAATTGTTGTCAGTAAAACAAGTCCGGATCCCAGCGGACTTATCATTGAAGGCAATGAATACCTTTCGCTTATGAATTATGATGGAAAAATATTCGATTATCAACCAGTGCCTTCAAGTTCAAAAACGAATATCAATATTATGGCATTGATACATGATAAACGTATCATTCTTATTGACGCCTTAACGATCAGGCCAATGAATATCAGTTTTAATGCATGCTGGCGTGATATTATCTATATCAATGATCCTGATTTCTTCATTGCGATCGACACCCTTCAAATGTTCTATCTCATCAGCATACCAACACTTGAAACCCGTCCGCTACCGCTCAAAAAACCGGTGCCTTATATCTCTGAACCGCCGGTCGCGGTCGAACCAGCGGTCCTATGGTATATTCAAGTTGGTGCCTTTGCCTCCCGGGATAATGCTGAAAGATTACAACAATCACTTCAGCAAAGAGATTTGCCGGCAATGGTCGAAGAAAACGATATGTTCCGCGTCAAGATCGGTGGTTTCACCGATAAAGAAACAGCTCGTTATTTCATTGAAGCCGCCAATACAACCGGCTGGCTTGTTCTTCAACCCAAAATAAAAAGTACTGAAAATATCGGTTTTTCTTTGAATTCGGAAAATTACAGATTCAATGATGGTATTATAACAAAGGAGCAACCTTGAAAAGAATAATACATACCGATAAAGCACCGGCTGCAATCGGGCCATATTCACAGTGTGTTGTCTGCCATAGTTATGTGTTTACTGCCGGCCAGATCGCGATTGATCCGGAAACCGGACAAATGACCGGCAAAAATGCTGCCGAACAAACTGCCCAGGTACTGGAGAATCTTAAAGCCGTACTGACCGCGGCCGGCACATCAATGGAGAACATCGTTAAAACATCCGTGTTTCTTACGAAAGACGAGGATTTTCCGGCCATGAACGAAGTATATAATTTATACTTTACTGCGAATTTTCCGGCCCGCACCACGATCTTTGTCAATGCCCTGCCCAAGAACGCCCTGGTGGAAATTGAAGCCATTGCCGAACTATAAAGAATTCGCGAGCGTTAATCGGATTCGATTTCGCCGAATATCACTGCTAAAAAGGGCTTTAACTCATTCATCATATCAGATCAAAAACAATGCGGATAACGAGCAACTTGAATTCCTCGGCGATGCGGTACTTGAATTAATCGTCCGGGAATATCTGCTCAAAAAAAATCCCGATTTGAGAGAAGGCGAATTAAGTGAATTAAAAAAGAACTATACAAGCACAACCGCCCTGGCACTGGTTGGACGTCAGATTAAAATCGGTCAATACTTGATCATGGACAAGGGTGAAGCAAAAACCGGCGGTAGAAACCGTAAATCTAATCTTGCCAATAGCGTTGAAGCTTTGATCGGCGCATTATATCTGGATCGCGGACTGATCTATACCTCAAAGGTTGTGCACCGTTTTATAATGAACCGCAAGATCAGGATCAATAAGGATTATAAATCACTATTGAACCAATGGGTATCATCTCATCATTACGGCATAAATTATCGAACCACCCGGGAAACCGGACCCCGGCACCGGAAGCGTTTTTATGTTGCTTTGCATGTCAATAACCGATTGGAAAGCCGTGGCAATGCATCGACGAAAAAGCAGGCTGAGCAGAATGCGGCCCGGGTTTTCCTTAAGAAACAGCACGAACTAAGAACTAAACACTAGGAACTGGTAACTATAAAAGACGCTAATCGCCAATTACCTACTGATTTCGACAAAAATATGTTTACCTTTTTGATGAGTGCCACAATTGAGCCATTGTAGTTGCTTGATTTATCAAGCGTTTTATAGCCCAATGAATTGGGCAACTACAATTATTTGACAATTGATTAATACCGAAATCAGTAATTACACGACTTTTGCGTTTTCTAAGTATTCTTTTTCATAACGTGGGAGCGGCTTTCCAGCCGCGATTGATGAATCGTAAGACGGTTAGCTTTCTAAAAGTTAGTAGGGCAAGGCTTCAGGCTGGCAAATATTAAAGCAAACCTAAAGGTTTGCCCTACATTTTCCAGGTCCTTTTTCCGGCATCAAGAATCATGTATCATGTATCCAGCATCGGTTCTTTTTCGCCGCATTCCGCGCTACGCGCTACTATCTTTATCGTCCCAATGTCCGCATCAAGCTCGATCAAAGCACCGTCCGGTATTGCGGAAGTCGCGTTTCTGAGTACCACCGCGGGTAAACCAAGTTCACGCGCCACCATTGCGGCATGACAGATCAATCCCCCGGCTTCAACAATAACGCCACCGCATACCGAAAAAAGCGGGGTCCAGCCCGGATCAGTATGATGGGTTATCAATATTTCACCTGGTTTAAGAACTGAACTGGACTTGAAATCCTTAACAATACGCGCGCGACCCTTCACCTTACCAAATGATACCGGTTCACCGATCATGCCGGGACTTTGCTTGGCGGTAAAACTTATTGTACGGCCGTCTTCAAAAACAATATCCGGCGGGTCGATCATTTCAAATTTTGTCCGCTCCCGCTTGCGTTGATCAATTGTCTCGCGGATCTGGTCAGAGGTCGATCTACCGGCGGCAATTGAGTTAAGGTCTTTTAATTCCAGTAAAAACACATCCCGGATATTGTCGAAATAATTTTTCTTAACCAAATAATTACCGGTCATCAAAAGTTGATCTTTTACTTTTGCGATCGCTTTAAAATAATAATGCTTACCGCTCTCGCGTAAGGGCGTAAAGGCATTAATGCGTGGTAAGAATAGTTTTATAAAAAACCGTTCAAATGGTTTAGCTTTATCGATCATTTCCTTTATCACATAACTACGAACCGGCTTAGTTTTTGATTTACGGTGGGTTGCGATCAACTGAAACACCATATCAAAATCTTCGCGCCAATTAAGACTTGCCACATCAAATTCAGCCGGACCGCGATGACCGAATTCCTGAATAAAATCATTAAATAGTCTCTGGAATTCCTTGTCTTTTTCCCATAGCTTCTTAACTTCGGTAATATCCAAACTTCTATTTTTTTTCCGGGCATAATCAGCAAGTACCTCTACGGCTTGAACCATTTCACCGGTTTTATCGATCAGCCCGATAATCGTTTTTCGGGCAATCGCTTCACCTTTTTTCCCCATACGTAAACTCAATATTTTACCAAGAAAAATAAAATAGAATAAACTCAAAAACAACCCGCCAAAATAACGCCGTGATATCTTTGAGACGATGCGTTCGATCAATTTTTGAACATTAACAATTCCAGTATTGAGGTCTGGCGATACTTCATATGATTCAGCCATAGCCAGCGTCTCTGATGATACGATATTAACCTTATTGACCGTGCCGCGCATGAATATCGAACTTTTAATGATAAAGACGGTCATGCGTATCATCGCGCTGAAACTGAACCAGAGCAATTTAAAAAAAGGAATAAGCGGAGGTAATGTTTCAACATCCACATGTTTGAAAGCAGCTGCCATTTGAGGATCAAGGTTTTTATCCGCATTTAATAGTCGCATGACCGGATCGATGGTTCGGCCTAAAGCCATAGTATTATTCACATTCCAATACAAACGGCCCAGAACACGCTCGACCGCCGGATACTTATAATACTGCTCACGGGATATCGGAACTCCAAAAGCATCGATGATTATCAGCGGAAACATTATTGACTCGAATATTGAATACATCATTGGCGAAATCGGATCCGGGATCGTTTCCCGTACATTTACATTACACCAGACTCGGCCTTTCTTTTTATGAGTATCGACGACCGTGGTCACCGGTCGCGCTTGCAGAATATATAATTTCCCCCCTTCAAAGGCCCATTCAATATCCTGCGGGCAGCCAAACAATTTTTCGATCCTCTTGCCGGCATTGACCAGTTCTTTGACCTGAGCCCAAACTAATATATTATCTCCGGATATACCGGCTATTTTCTTGTTTTTATATCGGTAACGACTCGGCTCGATTTCGCCGGATACAAGCTTATCGCCCAATCCTGAACAACATTCGATCAAGATCTCATCAGATGCAAACGGATTTCGGGTGAACATGACCCCGCTTATTTCCGGATCGAGCTGATGTTGTATTATAACCGCCATTTGCCCGCGTTCGCATCGCATTTTTTTCCGGTAATTGCGAGCGCGCTCCGAATCAAGCGATCGCCAGGTCTTGATGACCGCGGCAATGCCTTCTTCAACGCTTTTGATGTTCAGGCTCGTGTTATACATGCCGGCAAAGGACGCCGTTTCCGTATCTTCGGAAGTTGCCGAGGATCGCACTGCGACCGCTCCGGATCTAAAGAAAAATTTTAGTACATTTTCGATCTCTTTTTCAAACAACGCGGGTAATTTTCCTCTACTGAACGATTCCTGAAAAGCCCGGGTTACCAGGACCGCAAAATCCGGTACATTGAAATAATTACGCAGTTTAAAAAGATTAAACCCTTTGCTGCCAACATCTTTGAGGTCGACATGGCCAGCCTCAGCGATAAAATAAACGAACTCAACCGGTATTTTCATTCAATTTTTTTTCCAACTCATCGATTTCCTCGGCGAGACGCTGATATTCTTCGAAAAATTTCTTGGATCGTGCTGGATTACCGCTGATCGTGCTTTTTGAAAAGGTTCGATGTAATTTCTGCCGT
>MEUM01000028.1:0-437 GCA_001771735.1 Caldifarciminota bacterium RBG_13_43_14
TATTTCATATTTGTACACGAATTTTAATGCCAATGGCATTAATACTACGAACTAAGAACTAGGAACTAAGAACCAAAGACAGTCCATACTATGCACTAGGCAGTAAGCAGTAAAAAAAGGTAATCAGTAATTTGTAATTATGTAATAGAAAAAACGTGTTACTTGCTACGGTTCTTATAGTTCTTAGTGTTTAGTTCTTAGTTCCTACTGTTTCTTCAGTATCGGAAGCTTCGTTCCTCTTTTCTCCCAACTTCTCGAAAAGGTGATCATGAATGATAGGATTATCAAATTTATATCCAGCCAAAAATTCTGTTTACGAATATATAATAGATCATATTTAAACTTATGCACCCGGGTTAAATCCCGGCGCGCGTATACCTGGGCAATACCGGTTAAACCGGGTTTGATCGATATCCTTTTTTCATAACCGGGAATTT
>MEUM01000028.1:574-7354 GCA_001771735.1 Caldifarciminota bacterium RBG_13_43_14
TGATGATTTTAATAGGCCTAAGACTGCCATTATTATATCGAAAGTTCGCTTTAACATTGGAAAATATATGCTCCAAAGGGATTATATGGGTAAAAGTACGTAAGTCAACAGTAAAGACCGTAGCGCGTAACGCGAAGGAAGAAGACAGTAACGCGTAGCGCTATTTCCCTCTTTGTTAAAGAGGGATTAAGGGAGATTATTAATAATCCCTCCTAACCCCGTTAGAGTTAGTGTCACGATTAAGAAAATTCAACAAATAGTTGGTTGGCAAGGTTTTCCAGACTCTAACGGGGCTAACCTCCCTTTAAAAAAGGGAGGCATGTTCTAATTACTTATTACCAGTTACCAATTACTAGATCTGCAACGCAGATGGGGTTTGACTTTTATGTCGTTCGCTATATAATCGATCAGGGTTTGTAGGTAAATATACTTATATCATTTCGTATATATTAGGCAATTGTAAAAATTCAGATAAATAGTATATTTTACTGTAAATTTCGAAACAAGGAGACTGTATGCGTTTGCGTAATAATGGTATTGTTAAGAAGGAATTAGTAAATCATTCTGATGTTTTTCGTAAAACCTGGAGCTCACGCAGGGTTGAAGCTTCAGTAGTAGTAAATTTATGCGAATACAATAAACCATTATTAAAAAGACCGTTTGATATTATATTGTCCGGATTTGGGTTGATCATGTCCAGCTTGCTCTGGGCATTGATCTCGATTGTCATAATAATCGAAGACGGATTTCCGGTTATTATCAAACAGCAGCGTATTGGCAAATACGGCAGATTATTCTGGGGATACAAATTCCGTTCCATGAAAAAGCAAACCCTTGATGAAAAAGTCAGCATTCAGGCATGTGAGAATGATCCCCGCGTGACGCGTATTGGCAGACTGCTCAGGCGCTGTGCAATGGATGAATTGCCCCAGTTATTGAATATCTTTCTGGGCGATATGAGTTTTGTCGGTCCACGGGCATTATTGCCTAAGGAACAGGAAGTCAATACAAGCCGTCAATACACAAACGGCGGTATCTGTGACATAACGACAATACCTGGATTCAACGAACGGATACTGGTCAAACCCGGTTTAACCGGTATTGCCCAGATCTGGGCGCCGCGCGACATAATGCGGCGGCAGAAATTCAAGTATGATCTGCTCTATATCAAAAAAATGTCTTTTTGGCTTGACCTTAAATTGATATTGCTTTCTTTTCTGGTGACTTTTAATTCGGCTTGGGAACGCAGAGGCGCTAAGCTAAAAACATTGACGATACGGGGAAGTAAATTAGAAACATTAGCGATACGGAGCACTGAAAGACAAGCATGGGAGAAAGAATATGCAGGGGAGCAAGGGAGAAAAGGTGCAGAGGAGAAACGGCGAATAAAAGATTACATCTTAAATTGGTTGCCGGTTGCGGCATTACTGATCGCTGTTTTCCCTCTGCTCAACATCGCCAATAAATATTTATTTGCCTGGGGTGTTTTCAAAGTGTTTGGGGATACGATCCGCGTATTTTTTCCGCAAACCGAGCTGTTCGTACTCAGCACGCTCTGGAGCGGACTGCGGGAATCCAGTCATTTTATTGTTTATTTGCTGCTTACCGTATTGTTGATAAGGTCTTTTGCAAAAGGATTTAAACTGCAAAGTAAAACCGCAATGCTTTTTGCGGGAATAACTGCTGCTTTGTTTGCCATGACCGATGAAACCGTGCAAATGTTCATGGCTGATCGCGGCGCTTCATTTGCCGATCTCACGCTTGATCTGCTTGCGGTATCGATCGTATTGCTTTTATGTTATCGGCGATATCTAAACAAACAAATATTTGAGAATAAATTCATAGCGACTAAAATAGATAATTTGGCTCAAATAAATCTGGATAGTCTGATCGCATCATGGATCCCGGTATTCATTTATATGGCCGGACTTTTTATTGTTGGTAATGTGTTACTGACTAATAATAATACGCTGTTCTTGATAAATAATATAAAACCCATATTTTTCAGCGGCTTGAGTCACGGTTTTGTCGGCCAGATGGTCGGCAAAACGCGTGATTATTCTCATATCCTAATTTATGCGGTATTGACATTCATAATATATAAAAGTATTAATAATAGTCATCGGAACTGGCGGTTGAATCATTTTCTTGGCGCCGGGATGTTTGCTATTGGTTTCGGTGTATGCGATGAGGTCGGGCAAAGTTTTTTTGCCCATCGCAGCGCCTGCCTGAGTGATTGGTTGATTAATGTGATCGGCATTGCAGTGGGAATGGCCTCGGTACTGATATATTACAAGTTCAAACGAAAGCCCTGTCGTGAGTTGCGCGGAAAAGACTGTTAACCGTCAGGCCAGGCTTTATCCTCTCCCTTTTATAAAGGGAGAGGGGCGGGGTGAGGGATTTTTTTTCACGTTACGCGCGAAGAATTCCTCCGCCGAAAGCGGATTATTCCAGCCATAGGCTCCATTCCATGCCGAAGGCATCTATTCCTGCGCCAAAGGCGCATACTTCCAGCCACTCGGTGGCTTATTTTTTTGACTTTGTCAAAAAACATAATCCATCTGCATATTTACGGTGGTTGTGTTTTCGTGGTTTATATAATCGTAAACCGTTGCGCCGGGCAGGTCGGGATAATAAATGTCCGGATTGTTAAATAGATTTGTATGGCTGATATCGGTAAATTTTTGACGGAATTTCATTTTCATCAATAGATTGCCGAATTTCTGGCTGGCAACAACGTAGTATTTCATACCCGTTCCGGAAAGAAAGTCAATGCCGACATCTTCAAATATCCACTGGCTCATACCGTCGGTTGACCAGGCGGCAATACCAGCCTCGACCGAAAAAGCATTAGAAAAATTGTGTTCGATCGAAGTTGATAAAAAACCGCCGGTCAGGTTCATGTCATTACCTTCAGTCGCAGTGAAAGCGACCGAACCGGACCGCGCTTCCATTCGCAAGGCATCATAATTAGAAAGATAAAAGAAGATCCGCAGGCTGGTTTCGCTGGTGCGGGATGCGGTTGATTCTATTGGCCGTGCCAGATACTTGGTCATATATTTTTGGCCGATCCTTATTCGAACCGGGAATACGGGCTGAATTTCGAACTCAATATATGCTCGTTGATTGTTTAAATTATGGCATAAATTTTTATAAACATCAAGATAAGCGCGGCTGAGCAGTAAATGCCGGCTCAGTTGATATCGCGTTTCAAGATAAATACCTTGTTCAGGTTTTGGTGTGGGGTCATCGTAAACGCTGATATATTCCGGATCGATCAAAGCATAGGGCCTTTCAAAAGGAGTATCTTCAAAACGACGGTATTCGGCAAAACCACGGTTAAAAGGATTGTCATACGCAATGTCATAATGCCGATACAGGGCGTTTATATAGAAATAATCGTATTGAATACGGGCTCTAATGCAATACCCATAGGCTGGATCATCAAGATGCTGCCTGGTAATTTCACCGGATATGAATGTATTGGCATAAGGCAGTAAAAAAGTCGTGCCGTAATACAATCTTGAACTGTCGGTTGATAATAAAGTTATCTCCGGATAAAACCATGGGTCGTATTTATCCAGAGGTATATCAGTCCATTTCGGGTCGGGATTTATTTTGTGATCATATTCGATCTTCATTGCTTCAAAACCGACATGAGCGCCGGGCAGTATAGTAGTCAATGGCTCAATGTTGAAACGACCGCCATATATTTGCTCGCTGACCCTATTTTTATGAACGTCATAATTCATCGAGTTCAGATCAATGCGCCAGATCGATCCATCGGGATTAACGATCGCATCGCGTTCAGTCTGAGAATAGAAAAAAGCCGGCAAGAATCCGACTTTGAACAGTCGCAGATTGAAATCACCGGCCGCACCGAAAAGCATATAAGCCGGAAATTCGGTCAGATCACCAAAAATCCCCTTGCTGCGATCAAAAGTCCGGGAACGCAATTCATCGCTGTTATCGATCAGCAAGCCTTCGGCCCAGGCAATACGGTAATTTCCGAGCATGAATTTTTGAACCGGTCCCAGATCGCTAAGACCTACGTATCCTTTGTAGAATTCATCGAATTCATTGTAATAAACACCGAGCCGCAACTTTCTCTGATAATTACCCTTGAAACGTGCGGCAATGCGGGGACGGTTCGGATATTCGTTCAAATAATCGAGCTTGTCAATAAGATTTTGCCTAACCCGTTCACAATCATTATTATCCCAATCGTATAGACCGCGCAGATTCATAGCAATCGAGTCAAAACTATTTTTTGCCTGTTCGAGATATGATATGCGGGCCGCAATATTGTTATCTTCGCCGATATCGAGTCGGCTGGTGTTCATCAATTTAATCCGGATACGTCCATGCACGGCATCTTGGTCTTTTTCGTCTTGATAATTGACATAACGCCTTAAAGAGACATAGGCATAATGGCTTAGATCTTTTATCCGATTCAGATCACGGCTGGATTTGATCGGCCGGAAATTTTGCTGGCGCTTCACGGCCGCGGCGTCGATCGGAGTCATGCGGTCGATCATTAATAATTGATCAAAAGTCGCCGTGTTGACATTCATCGGCGCGAGGATGAGGTCTTCCCATTCGTCAACTGCCGCCTTGGAAGGAGGTTCTTCGCTGGCGAGTTTTTTTTCTTCCATCAGTATCGAGCCCCACTCTGACCGCGCCGGGAAAGGGTTTGCAATTTTCAGGTACGGTTTGATCTTTTCGAAAGTAATTGCGCCGATGCCGTCGATATTGCGCAATTCGTAAACACTTGCAAATGGTCCGTAAAGTTTACGATGATCATAAATGTTGTCGACAATGGTCGAATCGATCGGAAGCCGATACAGTTCGGTAAGCGAAGCACGGTTGAGATCGAGTTGTGGTTGCGTTTGTAATAGTCGAGCGTTTGCATTTAATTCTTTTTTCTGTAGTGGTCGAGCTTGCTCGACGTCGTTGTTGTTTGCAGAGTAAACTCTGCCACTACCGATAAATAGAATTATTGCGAATGCCAATGTTCGTTTCATTTTCTATTTACATTTTGTTTTTGTAGTTCGCAGAGTAAACTCTGCCACTACGGATAAAAATCCGAAATGATGTATTAGTCATTACTATAATTGCACACGTATTCCAACGCTGTGATTCAATGGCAGGTCGGGTATATGTTCGACTCCATAATTAATGGCGATGAATCGATATTTGAAGCCGGTTCCGCCGCTTATTACCTGCGGGTTGGTTTGCACGCCGACACGGCAATATAACAGCCGGAACAACAGTAATTCAGTGGCAAAACGGTACCTTAACTCATTGTCTTTCATTGCCAGATCGAATTCGGAGCGAATATCCTGAAAAGGATTGTAAGCGATACCGGCCCTTAATTCATAGGGGAGATGTCCATATTCACTGCTGCTGAATTCAGGTTGATTAATATCATGGGCATATACACCAAGCTGCCATTTCTTAAAAACAATGCTGCTAAAGCCAAAGCTTATGCCATAGGCAAAACCATAGCTAGTGCGTTGGTTATTGATGAGATATAAATCACCGGCCGCGCCCAGTTTAAGATCATTGCCGAGTCCAAAGCCGCAGGCGAGTGTTAAATTTTGTTCTTTTTGTTCACTGAACCCGAATTCGCTTAAGCCGATACCAATCCCGGCTGGTCCTAATTTATGATTGAATCCGAGCCAGGCATTATGAAGCCCTTCAATGCCGTCCAGCACCTGCTGATAAGAAATCGCCAATTCGCTTTTCGTTTGAATGCTCAAAAGCGCAGGATTAAAGCGTATTGCATCGGTACCGGTGGCACTGGCGGTGATCGCCATGCCCATGCTGACTGCCTGAGCCGACATTGAATATTTTTCAAAGGCTTGAGTGAGAAATAGAATATAGAATATTATCATTTTATTTCTCCGTTTATTTTATTGTTAAAAAAATCTATTATAATTCCTCTTATTCCCCCTTTAGCAAAGGGGGAAAACAGGGGGATTTTAAATATTGACTTCATTTTTTTAGAAACGGGTCCCCAATACTATTAATGATCGTCTGAATTGCACTTTTCCATTCGTGTCGATTGATTTAAGGTTCAAGAGATAAATGCCGAGCGGGCAATTACGCCCCAATTCATCATTGCCATTCCAGAATATGGTTCTCGGTCCGCCGGCACCGGTATATAGACTCCGTACGAGCCGATAATTCATGTCGTATAATCCCAGTTCAACCCGATGATCAAGCGGCGCATTGATTTCGATCCTGGCCTGTTCACCGATCTCCGGGATGAATGTTTTCGGTCCATTGATGTTGATCATGGGTTCAGCACTGGCTGAATCAAAACCCGGCGGCACAATATCGATTGGAAAGCGTGGGAGTATTTGATAGCCGCTGTTAAAAGGTGCTTCATAATCGTATTGTCCGGCAATGCCGGTGATGATCAATTCCCGGTTTTTCTGTATTGATGTGGGATTAATACCGGATGCAGCCGTGAAGCGCACGGCAATACCGGCGTCGCCGTTAGCGATCTCGAAATTATAGCCGTCACCGCTTTTATAGGGCAGGGTTTTTACAACTCCGCGCAGTTGCAGCAAGCTGCCTTCCATGTTTTCGGTAATGAATCGATTATCAGATAATTCTTTTGGCGCATAGACCGTATCCATGGCAATGAACCAGCCGTATCCATTGCCGATCTCAGTCAATCCGTTATATTCGATGACCGTTCCGACAATGGTCAATTTTGCACCAAGCGAATCGATGTAAGAATAGAATGTATTATCACCTTCAGGACTATAG
>MEUM01000028.1:7367-17739 GCA_001771735.1 Caldifarciminota bacterium RBG_13_43_14
CAGTATTATCCTGAATATAAAAAGATGGCCTGCTGCCCGCCGTGAAAACATAACCCGGTCCGGTGAGCACGCCCTGTACGCAAACAATACTATCAACGTACCTGGAGCTGACGCCGTCATTACCCGGGGTTTGAACCTGGGCGATCGTTTTTACCGGAGGCAGGACAAATAAATGGGAAAAATCATTGATCGACCTGGGCATTAGCTGATAACCGTCATCGGGCGGAGTTGAATAGCTGTATTGTCCTTTAATGCCGGTGATGGTAAATGTATCAAGTGGTGCAAGATTCCCCGGTATATTCGTATAAGAATCGATCCAGATCGCGAATGAGTTATTCAATGTATCCCAGGCCGTATACTCGGTATTCTCTTCAAACTGCAAGCCGTCGAAATATCTTATTTTAATGCGTACCAGCATGCCTTCATAGGCTTCGGTATTCAATATTGATCCGGAAATGATCTCCGGTTCAGGTATTGTAGCATTATGCTGAATGATCGAATAGGTGAAATATGACATCTCGTTTTTGCCCCGGTATTGATCGATCACGCCCGTGACCAGCAAACTGTCGCCATCGGTTATGGTCAAAGGGAAATTGCCGTATAAACAAACGCCACCAGTGTTGTCCTGAATATAGGCTTCAGACCATGAATATATGCCGGGTGGAGCGGTGATTATGCCGGTTATTGTTACGGTTGAATCCATAAGATCCGGCACATAATTCGAATCAAGGTCCTGATAAGCGATCGCTATCGGCCATACATATTGATTGCCATTACTTCGCCCGGGCGTAGGGAGGGCGTTATTGATCCAGGTTTCAGTACCGTTGGGCAAGCGGGCAATTGTATAATCAGGCAGTACATCGCTGGAAATATAGGATTTTCGGTCGATCTCACGGGCCTGGTCATCGATCAGCATTATTGTATCGCCCACTTGGTCTAAATTGGGCCAGGAACCGGTCCACAAGGCATTAGCCAATGTATCACCGTCACCGGCTATGATCAGACCTTCACCGCTTGCATATACGAGTAAATAGCCGAATGCGGGGATATTAAATGAATTTGTTAACATAATCGAGTTTCCGCCGATATAATCCGAAATTGTGTAGTTTGTTAAAGTGATACTATAAGTATTTTTATTGAAGATTTCAATGAATTCTTCATCCGCATCATTGAAATTATTATTGTTATTATGATCGTAGGTAACCGGATCTACAAATAGCTCATTTATAAGTATTATTGAATCAACTCCATAATTCATCACCTTTACCGAATCCATCCATAAATTGCCATTCTGATAATAAAGTGAATCATTTTGTTCATCGACAAAATGAAAACGGATACGGGCCGACGTGTAACTATCATAAGCGGCAAGATCAAAGCGTGGTATTTGCCAGGCAGAATCCTGCTCAGATTGACTGATTTTATAAAGCGAATACCAGGTGATTTGATCATTGGAAATATCAATAAAAACTGTATCATCCGGTCCAAGATTCGTATCATATCTGGAAAAACGATACCAGAAGGTTAGGGATTCGGGACCGCTTACTGCCTGTAAGTTAAGTGCGGGCGTGATAAGAGTTGAATAACCGCTGCGATTGATATTGATAGCGTCATAGACTCTTACGCGGCCATGATATGTATCCGGATACCCGGTCGTGTAATTATAGCGGAACCAGGTACCCATTGTCGTATCCGACCGTAAGGTATCCCAGCCAGCCGGTGGGAATTCTATGTTGGTAAAGCTTTCGACCAGCAGGGGAGTCTGGGTAAAAAACTGAAGGCAGATGATCAATTGAAGCATTGTTTTCTATTATAATTTTGTGATGATTGTTGTCAATAACTATTGCATATATTTAAATACTAAATAATAAATCCGAAATCCGAAACAATATCAAAATTCTAATTTCTTAAATTTTAAACGTTTGAAACATTGAATTTTGGTATTTGGGGTTTGTTTAGGATTTAGATATTAGATTTTAGAATTTCAAAGATCGGCAGCTAAGCGAACGATCTGTTTTCTTATCGGACGCATTATGTTAAGCTGGACCCGCGGATGTATGGCATTGGCCAGCAATATGATGATTAGTTTTTTTACCGGGTCAACGCCGGCCATTGTACCGGTAAAACCAGTATGATAATAAGCCTGTTTTGAAAGAATGCCCGGATAAGGATTAATGATCCAGCCCAAGCCGCGCTTTTCAGCTCCGCCGGTGTGATCCTTGATCATTAATTTACAGGTTGATGGCTTTATTAATTTCCCTGCCGGTAATGCAAAAAGGAATTTTAATATATCTTTAGCCGTACTAAATAAGCCGGCATTACCCGCAACACCGTTAAAAGCATAATATGCATTGCCGTCATGAACCGTACCTTTGATTAACTTACTACGCCAGTTCCTGGGCAGTTTATCAGTGTATTTTTTAGCCATACCCGCTTCGTGTTTGTTGCCGTTCTCGGCGACCGCAACATTATTTGAATTTATCGGTCCAAAGCGCATTGTGAGCAATGACAGAGGATTGGCAATGAATTCTTTGAATGATATGGCAAGATCTTGACCGGTTATTTTTTCAATGATCATACCCAGCAAAATATAACCCAGACATGAATATAATACATTTTGTTTACCGGTATTGATATCAGCCAGGAACTTTATCCGGTCAGCAGCCGGAACAATGTAAAGCGGGAACCATGCCGGTAATCCGCTGGTGTGGGTGAGGAGTTGCTTTATATCGACCTGATGATTCGGCCGGTATCTGAATTCAGGTAAATAGTATTCAACCCGATCAGTAAGCTTCAGCATTTTTCGCTCATAAAGGATTAATGTTAGGCTCGCGGTGGCTATCGGTTTGGTCAGCGAGGCAAGATCGAATATCGTATCCTTGGTCATTGAACTTTTGCGGGGAATTCTTTGCGCCCAGCCAAAAGCATGTTCAAGGACGATTTTTTTATTTTTGGCAATAAGGCATACCGCGCCGGGAATTTTTCGCCTGGAAATACATTGCTGGAGGTAGTGCTCGATCTTCGTCGTACTCATGACAGATTATAATTCGAATTAGATTTTATTCAATGTTTAGTTGTGGGAGAGCCATCTTGGCTCGATATTCGGGAATGTAGCGCAGACCTTTAGGTCTGCCCTACTTTTTAGTTTGTTTGGAATCTTAGAGTTTAGAATTTGTTTAGGATTTAGAGTTTCGAATTTAGTGCTTTTAAAATCTCCTTTTCACCTCTGCTCCTCGGCTCCTCTGCACAATTTCGAGTAGGCGCTCGAAATTACACTCCTTCAGTCCTTGCATCAATAGCTGTCGTCCGCGCGGGATATATTTTAAAAAATGCTTTTTACCCTTGTTTAAAGCCAGATTGGCATAGGCACCCAGCGCCTGCATATTGCGCTGTATACAGGTCAGTCGATACATTGCAATCAGTTGGTCATAGGATAATGGAATTTTTTGAGGTTTGATCTTTTTGAAATAATGATCGAGCAATTGTCTTTCCTGCGATATAGTCAGATCCGCATAAGGATCGCGGAGCAGGGAAGATAGATCATAGGTTAGCGGTCCGATCCTTGCTGATTGAAAATCAATTATGCGGATTTTATTATTTTTTACAAAAATATTTTGCGACTGGAAGTCACGATGCATAAAAAAGCCGTCATGATCTTGTATTGATCTTAGCACCTGGTCGGTCAGTTCGGCAAATTCATCTTTCGTTTTATCAATCGCGGTTTGTTCAACCTGCCCATACTGAAATAGAAAATGTTTTTTAAAATATTTTTGTTCCCATTTTATATGCGGCCGGTCATAGCGTTCGGCGATCGGGAATTTGCTCGAGCATTTTTTTTGCATGCTGACCAGCATGTCAATTGCTTTTCGATGATAAAAAAGTTCCGGTTGTTTACGAAAGATCACATACAACGAGATCGTGCCCAGATCTTCAAGCAAAGCAGCTTTTGCCTTATCGGTCCAGTATAATCGCGGAACATTTATATGACCGTTTAAAAGATGTTTGTGAACCCGTAAGTATTTTTTGATATCCGGATCGATGACCAGAATCGCAATTTTATTCCGGTATTTACATCGATAGAATTCGCGGGTTGAACCACCGGTTTCGATCTTCTCAATAATATTGTTTTTTAAGAGGCGCAAATTCAAATTTCGCATGAACATTGGAATTGATCTGAAATAACCGCATTATGATAATCGCCGGTTGATAAGTGCGTATTTCTTAGAACAATAACATTCTCCAGAGATACCGGCTCTTCGATAATACAGTTTGCGCCGATGCAGGCAAAACCTTTTATATAAGCTCCAACGCGGCTTGATTCATGAATGTACACCGGTGCCTCGAAATTTTGACCGGTAATGATGAAATCATTGTTAAGTACTTTTTCGACAATATCCAGATATGAACCGGGAGTGTTGATGTTGAACCATTTATTATTGATCACCAGGGTGTTGATTTTTCGGCCATGTGCCTGTACATTATACCAGAGATCGACTACGGAAAATATCGGCCGATCAGGCAAAAACGAAAATATTTCCGGGGAATATACTGCCGCTCCGGCATAGGTGTATCGGTCCGGGGTCGCCTGGTCATGGACCTTGACCAGATCGTTCTGTCCATTTATCTCGATGTTATCAGTGGATGTACCGGTTTTTATTAAAGCGATAGTGGCGATCGCTTTATTTTCTTTATGCCGTTTCCTGAAATCGGTTATCGGTAGATCAGTTATCATATCGCAGGCTTGAACATAAAAATTATCGTCAGACCATTTTTTGAAATTGCCCAAAGCGCCGCCGGTACCAAGTATTTCATCCTCGATCTCGATCTCGATCTCGATATTGTTTATCTTTTTTAATTCTCTTTGTATCAAACGGGAATGATGAAATAGATTGACCCCGAAATGAGCGATACCCTGTTCTGATAATCGCTCGATCTGTAATTCGATCAAAGTCCTGTTCACGATCGGCAATAAGGGTTTTGGTATATGAACGGTTATTGGCTGCATGCGTTTGCCAATACCTGCGCTAAGAATCAATGCATTCATGCTTTTATTTGTCATTGCGAGCGAAGCGCGGCAATCTCATATTTCTTACTTATAGAGCAAATATTGTTTTCTTAATTTTCTGAATCGTTCAAGTTCAGGCGTCCATTTGCACTTGATCTCAGGTATACTCCGATGCCGATCGATCATTTTTCTTACCCATGTATTGCCAATCAAAATATCAAAAGGCATGCGCTTGCGTTCGAATTCATATGGAGGTTTACGCCAAGAAAAATTACCGGGGAACAACTTTTTTATAACTCGCAGCAATTCCAGGGTTGTTTCTATTGGGCGATATTTATTGCGATCGGTAACATAGATCTGCAAGCCGCCGCAAGTTTTACCATTATGTTTATGAAAAGTAGGGGTAAAATATAGAGGGCGGAATTTTACCCCCGTTAATTTAGCCGATAAATTCTTGATCAATTCAAATGGTTCAATCCATGGTGCGCCAAATATCTCAAACGGACGGGTAGTACCCCGTCCTTCGGAAAGGTTCGTGCCCTCAAGCAAGCACATGCCCGGGTAAACGATCGCAGTGGATAACACCGGCATATTGGGCGAGGGGATGGTCCAGGATAAGCCAGTTTCATCATAATACATAGCGCGTTTCCAGTTCCTCATTTTAATGATCTCCAGATCCGCATTTATTCCGGCTTCGCTATTGATCATAGTCAACAATTCCCCAATCGTCATACCATGGCGTATTGGCAAGAGATATAAACCAACAAAGGACCTTAATTGCGGTAATAGAACCGGTCCTTCGACCTTAATGCCATTGATCGGATTAGGCCGGTCAAGAACGATCACTTTTTTATTGGTCTGGCTGATCTGTTGCATTAATAGCATCGCGGTCCATAAAAACGTATAATACCGGCTTCCGATATCGAACAGATCAACTACTAAAATATCGATTTTCTTTAGAATTTCTGGATCAGCGGTCAATTTTTTACCGTCATACAGGCTGATGATCTTTATCCGGTTCTTACGGTCAACATAAGAACGCATCGGGATTTGATCCTGGAGATCAGTATATAAACCGTGCTCTGGGGCGAAAATCACCTGCAGATTCAGTTCTTCTTTAAAATTTTCATAGGTCGTTATTAAATCCGAATCACAGCATGATAAATTCGTACATAATCCAATGCGATAACCGCGTAATTGCCTGAAATTTCTTCTTTTTAAAACATCAATACCTAATTGTATCGACATTGTACAGTATAGTTTTGACAACGATAGTTGTCAACAACCATTGCGATCTTAATAGCTTAATAAGTTGGAAATAAAGAACCGTAGCGCTTGCCCGCCTACGGAGGGAGAAACGCGAAAAGACGCTAATCGGTAATCGCTATTCGCTACTCGCCAATTACGTAATTACTAATTATATCTCAGCATTTTGGATCAGTTTTGTCAGCGATTAGCATAGGTGGGAGAGCCCTCCAGGGCTCGATTAATTGATCGCGGCTGGAAAGCCGCTCCCACATATTCCCAAAATAAGCATATCAGGATACCAGAAGAGCCGTGGGAAGCGGATCAGCAGAACAGAATATCAGATATTTTCACGCTGTATTCCATGCAAAGCATCCATTCCAGTTCGTAACGCGAATAAAACCACTAATCACTAATCGCAAAAAATTCCATACGAAGTATAAATTCCAGCCGTAGGCTACATTCCAGCGACGCAGTCGCGTGTTTCCAGTGCGAAGCACTAGATTCAACGCCGAAGGCGTATGTCTTCAGCCACAGGCGTGCGGTGTTTTGCCAATGAATCTCTTGACAAGTAATGATAATTAAATATATTATATTAGAAAACTTATGAGATTAGGCGAAGTTTTGATAAAACAGGGCATGATCTCCGAAGACATGCTGCATCGAGCTCTTGAAGAGCAGAAAAAAGACGGTTCGCGTCTCGGCTCAGTTCTTATCAAAATGGGAGTGCTTACCGAAGCCGATCTTTTAAATGCCCTCTCCAGACATTTTGGCGTGCAATCGATTGATTTAAAAGGTGTCGAATTAAATGATGCAATATTAAAGTTAATTCCTAATGAGCTTGCCGGGAAATACTTGGTAGTTCCGGTCAAACGTTTCGGGCGTACGCTTACCCTGGCAATGATCAATCCGGGCGATGTCACCGCGATCGAGGACATTCAATTTGCGACCGGTTTTCAAGTTCAGCCGATGGTTGCGGCCGAAGAAGCTATTCTTGAAATCATTCAAAAACATTATAATGTGCAAAAATTCCTTTCCGATGTCATGTATGAGATCGAAATGGCTGATGCCGGTGACGGTAATGTTCAGGTAGTTGATGGTGCCGCCGCTCAAGATAATGTGGAAGAAGACCTCGCCAGTGTCGATGACGACAGTGACAGTGGTCCGGCACTCAAGCTTGGATATAAAATAATTTCGGACGCAGTCGCAATGAACGTATCGGATGTCCATATCGAGCCTTACGAGAAAGATATGCGTATACGGTATCGCATCGATGGCATTCTGCATGAGGTCATGAAACCGCCGCGCCGTATGAATCGCGCCCTGGCAACAGTTATTAAAGTTATGGCCAAGCTTAAGGTCGAGGAAAAACGGCTTCCGCAGGATGGCCGTATCAAAGCGCGTGTCCATAATAAAATTATTGACATTCGTGTTTCTACCGTTCCTACTCTGTTTGGTGAGAAACTCGCGCTTCGTATTCTCGACCGTTCTGCGCAACAACTCAATCTTGATCTGCTCGGGTTCGATGAATCAACTCTGAAAGATTTTCGCCGGGCGATCAAATCACCTTTTGGTATTGTGCTGGTTACCGGCCCGACCGGTTCGGGAAAAACAACAACCCTTTACTCGGCGGTAACCGAATTAAATGATCCTGGGTTGAATATAACGACGGCTGAGGATCCAATCGAATATTCGCTTCAGGGTATCAATCAGCTGCAAACCAATGAAAAGATCGGTTTGACATTTGCCGGTGCCCTGAGATCTTATTTGCGTCAGGATCCGAACATCATAATGGTCGGCGAGATCCGTGACCTTGAAACTGCCCAGATCTCGATCCGGGCATCATTAACCGGTCATCTTGTATTATCTACCGTTCATACAAATTCAGCCGCGGCTACAATCACCCGTCTGATAAACATGAACGTTGAACCATTTCTTATCGCTTCGACATTATTGGCGGTGCAGTCGCAGCGTCTACTTCGAAAAGTATGTGATAAATGTAAAAAGGAATTCAAGTTTGCTGATGAAATCTTGATGGATGCCGGACTTGAACCCGGCAAGTTCGATTTTCTGCTTTATAAAGGGGAGGGATGTGAGAATTGCCGCGGCACTGGCTACAAAGGAAGGCTCGGGATATTTGAAACAATGATCATCAATGCCGCGATCCGTGAACTCATACTCAGTCACGGAACGACCGAAGAGATTGAAAAAGAAGCGGTCGCTCAGAATATGTTGACGTTGCGTGAAGCGGCGCTCAGGAAATTAGCCGAAGGATCGACTACAGTTGAAGAAGTTATAAGGGAAACCAAGGTGGCTTCATAATGGAAGAAAAATTAGGGTCATATCTTGTGCAGCAAGGCGTGATATCTGAAGATCAGTTGCGTGATGCGATCCGTGAACGCCGTGAGACCGGGCAGAGACTGGTCAGCGTGCTCAATAGTCTTGAAATGGTATCAGAAGGTAAACTACTTGCTCATTTAAGTAATCTGTACAAAATGGAAGTGGTCGATCTTGATTACATTATTCCCGATAAGATAGTTCTCGATCTGATACCGGCACAAAAAGCGTATCATTATGAAGTACTGCCGATCGATCGGCGCGGCCGGTATCTTACCGTGGCCATGGTCGATCCGACCGATATCAGTGCGATCGAAGATCTTCGATTCATAACCAGCATGGAGATCACACCGGTATTGGCCGCTGAAACATCGATACGTGATGCACTGGACCGGTATTATACAATGGAAAGAGGTATTGCTGAGGTTGGTGCCGACAATAGAATCACCGCGGCCGCAAAAGAATTAGGTATCGAAGATATGGAGTTGCTCGAAACTGAAATGCAGGAAGATATGGAGGAAACAAAACTCCGTGCCGATGCCGAGGGTGGTCCGGTCATTCGCCTGGTCAATTTTTATATTGCTGATGCCGTGAACAAAACTGCATCGGATATTCATGTTGAACATTTTGAAAGACAGGTAAGAGTAAGGTTCCGTGTCGACGGTATACTGCAAGAACAGCAATCACCTCCGTTAAACCTGAAAGCAGGTATAATAACCAGAATAAAATTGATGGCAAAGATGGATATTGCCGAACACCGTCAATGTCAGGATGGCCGTATTAATATTCAGGTTGGAGAAAAGATGATCGACTTGCGGGTTTCGGTCATACCAACATTATATGGTGAAAAGATAGTAATGCGTATCCTTGACCGCAGTTCTTTGATGCTTGATCTGAGTAAACTTGGTTTTGGTGAAGGAGCATTAAAGAAATTTTTAAAAGTGATCGAAAGTCCCTATGGCATTATTCTGGTCACCGGGCCTACCGGCAGCGGAAAGACAACAACATTATATTCGACCTTATCCCGTCTGAATAAACCTGACCGGCAAATAATGACGATTGAGGATCCCGTTGAGTATAATCTTCATGGCATTAATCAGATCCAGGTACATGAAGAGATCGGGTTGTCTTTTGCTGCTGCCCTGCGCGCTTTCCTGCGTCAGGCACCAAATATAATTCTGGTCGGTGAGATCCGTGACTCGGAAACCGCCGAGATTGCAATCCGGGCATCATTGACCGGTCATCTTGTGTTTTCAACCATTCATACCAATGACGCGCCTACGACCATTAATCGTCTGATCGACATTGGAATAAAACCTTATCTTGTCGCCAGTGCTTTAATATTGATACAGGCACAAAGACTTGTCCGCAGGATATGCCCAAAATGCAAAGAGCAGTTCAAACTAAGCGATAAACTGCTCGAAGAGGCCGGCCTGAATAAAGAGATGGTCCCGGACGGCATGGTCTTTAAAGGCAAGGGTTGTTCACATTGCAATCAGACCGGGTACAAAGGTCGTATCGGTCTGTATGAAGTCATGCCGGTATCGTCCGATATTCGCAATTTGATTTTTAAAGGTGGTTCATCCGACGTTATCGCCAAGCTGGCGATAAAAGAAGGAATGGAAACCTTGCGGGATGATGGTCTTGATAAAATAAGAAAGGGAGTTACTACGGTTGAAGAGTTAATGAGGGAAACCTCAACGTTTTGATATGGTTTTTTTGAAGGAGGAAGAATGCCGGTTACAATGAAGCAATTATTAGAAGAAATGGTCCAACGAAATTCTA
>MEUM01000029.1 GCA_001771735.1 Caldifarciminota bacterium RBG_13_43_14
ACCCTGAAACAAATGACCAGTACGACGATACCGAATATTGTAGTGGGTAGTATAGGACCCTTTGATATAATGCATGATCTTAGAGATGTTCGGCAACAATGTTTCTACCAGCAAATGAAAATGGTTAGCCATTAAACAATACGCATACAGGTAAAACTGATAACGTTCCTTCGCTTTCATGACATAGTCCAGGAATTTGCCATAGTCATTCGGCATTGTGTAAATCTTTTTGCGGTCATCGCCCCGGCTCATAATGTGGTATAAGCAGTTCTCGGCCTGCAATCGATACGGACGTGCCATTACATGATCATATCTATTTTATCGCTCTCGTCAATTAGTGTGGAAAGTGGAGGGCTGACCCCATTTTGTCCTTTATTGTCAAGTATTGACTTCCTGCGATTTACGATTATAGTTTTTGCATGGACAAGGACCGCAAATTCTTCATGAACAAGAAGATCGGCGTGCTTTACGGCGGCTGGTCCAGTGAACGCGAAATATCGATCGGTTCGGGAAAATGCGTTATCGAATCGCTCAAAAATCAAGGTTTTGAGGTCAAAGGTATTGATGTCGACCGGAATTTCATACGCCGACTCAAGGATATTGATATTGCGTTTATTGCATTGCACGGAAAACCCGGCGAAGACGGCATGATACAGGGCGTGCTCGAATATCTTGGTATCCCCTATACCGGCTCGGGCATATTAGGATCAGCGGTTGGCATGGATAAGCTGATCTCCAAGCAGCTTTTTATCAGTCAGAATATACCAACTCCGGATTTTTATTATGACCGCGAGCCCGATGTAAATGAGATATTGATAAAGCTCGATCTGCCCGTGGTTGTGAAACCACGCGATGAAGGATCAAGTGTCGGGATCAGCGTCGTGGAGACAAGACAAGAACTTGAGTGCATGTTCAAGCGAACGCGGCGTAAATTCAAAGCGCTGATCTTCGAAAAATACATACCGGGCATTATGGCAACCTGCGGCATCCTGAATCAAGTTCCTTTGCCGGTGCTTGAGATCGCACCAAAAAAACGTCGTTTTTATGATTATAAATCAAAATACACATCGGGCATGACCGAGTATATTGTACCAGCTCGTTTACCTGAAGATATTTATAAAAAGATTCAGGAATATGCACTTGCCGCCCATCGAGCGATCGGTGCCCATGGATTTTCACGAGTAGATTTCGTACTCGATCAAAACCACAATCCGTTTGTTCTTGAGGTCAATACTATCCCCGGGTTATTAAGCGGTTCAAATCTGCCTCTCGAAGCTGGGGCGATAGGTCTTACTTATGATATTTTGGTCTTTGAGATACTGAAAACCTCACTGGGCCGCTTCACTAAAAAATAGTCGATCAACGATCACCTTCGTACGATCTGGCTGTATTCACGTTTGAATGCAAAAATACTAAATAAACCACCCGTGTGCAGAAATATCACCCGCTTATATTTTGTTCTTTTTAAATGATTGATCATTCCGTGAAAAGCTTTGCCCGTATATACCGGATCCAGTATTAAATCATATTTCAGAACCGTCTGTATCGTTTTCATTTCAGCCGCATAGGGTATGGCGTACCCTGGACCTATATACCCATCAACTAATTTAATGTCGTCGGCACCGGGCTTTGGTTTAAAATTAAAACGCCGCCTTGCCTGTTCAATTATACTGTTAATGCGTTTCTGAAAATAATCGATCGTGTCACAGACGATCACTCCAACTATATCAATATTAGAACCGGTAATCAACTTGCCAAGCAAAAGGCCGGCATACGTACCGCCTGATCCGACCGCGCAGTATACTGCATTGATACGCTTTTCTTTTATGAATCTTGCCATTTCCTTGAATCCAGCGATATACCCAAGACAACCTATTTCATTCGATCCGCCTTCCGGAATAACATAGGGACGCAGGCCGAGACGGGTAATACGCTGTGCATATTCGTTCATTATTGATTCGGCATTTTGATACTGATATGCCGTAATATAATTGATTTTTGCGCCGAGCAGTTCATTGATCAGCAAATTGCCGGTCGAGACTTTCGATCTTTTTCCCCTCAAGAACAGATGGCAGTTCAGGTTAAAATGCCGGGCGAATGCTGCGACCGTGCGGCAATGATTTGATTGCACGCCGCCGCAGGTGATCAACGTATCACATTTCTTGCTACGCGCATCGGCGATAAGATATTCCATCTTGCGCGCTTTATTGCCGGAGATCAATAATCCGTTGAGATCATCCCTTTTAACAAAGATCTGACAATCAGGCATAAAACCTTTCAGTTCAATGATCGGTGTCTTTTTAATCAAACCCACTGGTTTTATAAATTTCATGCATTATTATAGCAAAATAGACTCCGCTATTCAATCATTTTCTATCCGTCTGCATATTATTCTTTCATCCGTGCAATCTGTGTATTCTGTTATCTGTCTAATCTGTGTTGTCAAATCTGTACCATCGGTGTTACTAAATTGACAATGTGCTGGTATACTATATAATATTATCAACCAGGAGGTTGCATGTTCATATTAGGAATACTTATTATAGTCGCATTAGTGCTCTTTCGTATGTATTATAAGGTCAAACCCGAAGACCGCCGGATCGACGAAAAATTGAAAGTGCGAGTCTTTGCCAGTATCGGTATGGGCGTAGTCGGCGGCTTTATGATAATCGGATCACTATTGAGAGTTATCCCGGCCGGAAACGTTGGTGTTCAAGTTCTATTTGGCCGGGTGCTGACTCGAGCGACGCTCAGCGAAGGCCTGCATTTGGTCAATCCATTCGTCACCCTGGAGATCATGAGCATAAGAACCCAGGCCTATACAATGTCGATCGCCCTCGAAGAAGGTGAACGCTATGGTGATGATGCGATCACTTCGCTGACCAGAGACGGTCTTGAAGTTGCAATGGACCTTACGGTATGGTTTCATCTCAATCCCGATATCGCAGCTACGGTTTATCAGAAGATCGGCAGTGATTATGTTGCCAAGATCGTAAGACCGGCTGCCCGGACCTCGATCCGGAATACCACGGTAAAATATAATGCGGTCGAGATCTACTCTGACAAACGCGAGGAAGTGCAAAATGAAATAAACCGTTCCCTGGAAAGGGACTTTACCGAACGTGGCATAATGCTTGAAAAAGTACTGCTTCGTAATATTTCATTGCCGGCCAAAGTCAAGAACGCGATCGAGGCCAAGCTCGAAGCCGAACAGGACGCCCAGAAAATGGAATTCGTACTGCTAAAAGAGCAAAAAGAAGCCGAACGCAAGAAGATCGAGGCCGGCGGAATCTCTGAGGCGCAGCAAATAATCGCTAAATCACTGACCGGTGATCGCGGCCGTGCCTATTTATCATGGAAATATCTTGAGAACCTGCAGAGCCTCTATACTTCCCCTAATAGTACTATCGTGATCTCACCTTATGACAAGAGTTTTATACCCCTGCTACAGATTAAATAATAATGAAGACTCCTATCGATAGCTAACGAATCAAATTTATCCTTAAGGTCTTGGTCCGGTCCTGATTTCTTAGTATACAAAAATATGTGCCATTCGGCTGCTGAATTCCCGATTCGTTGCATCCATCCCAGGCAAATATATTTTTATTGTCGGTCCCTTGATGATTTTCAAGAAGGGTGATCTTCGAACCGATCGCATTGTAAATCACGGCACTCAGCCTTGATCCATTTGGTGAACAGCCTTGAATTGTAATGGATTGATTAAAAGGATTTGGATGGGCATTAACCGATAAGTTCGCGGCATCATCATTTTCAGAAAGATCAACCGTATGATGGTATATCACCAGCCACGGCGGGGCGTTGGAATACTCACTAGGATAAACGAACACATAGCAATTGCTCAAAATTTCACCGACGGCAAGGGTTTCATTTGAATTGACCGGATAACTTCCCGGCGGCGGTTGGAAGGTCATATCATCAGGGTCTTTGATCTTTATACTGCAGAAAGTATGACCGCCTGAATAATCAATATTAACGATATTCCTAAGATCAACTGAACGCGCCTGACCTAAGGCAATCGCAAACCCAGTGGATTGATGGGTTGACTCTGATGTTGCTATACTATAGATCAGCCGCGATGAATCAGCTCCGGTCCATATTTGACTGTTAACATTAAAGAATTTTGCATCGCCATCCCAGTTCGTGCCCACAAAATGAACAAAGGGCGTAAGAAAAGCTGAATCTACAACAATATCCCCGGGTAACGAACTGATATTATACTTTAAAAAAATATTCGCTCCCTGACCACCGCCAAAGGTATAAATAAAAACATCCTCCACTGGCGCCAGGCTAGTCTGCCCCGGTATTAATAATGTTGATATGAATAGTACAACAACCAGTTTGTATACTAAGCTTACCAAGTTAAATTTCATACTCTCCTCCTTGTTCAATTTATATATTTAATAATACAAGCAAAACTTATGCCTAAATATTTTAATTAAGTCTTGATTTATAAAGCAGTTTTTAAAAAAATAAGGTGGTTATGTAAATTATTACAATATTTCGGTAATCTTTTTCATATTGAATCACTGATATTGCCTGCGATATTCGAAAAAAAATATCGGTCGGCCTCGAAAGTCAGTTTTAGATCGGAAAATTCGGCGGCGGTCAGCCATTTGTAATCTTTGACCTCGTCCGGGGCAGATTTGAATTCACCAGTGATCAATTTTGCGAGCCACCAATGAAGCAGGTATTTTTTATTTTCAGTTGGACATTCCCATATTTTTTGAATCGGCTCAACCTCAACACCCATTTCTTCTTTTGATTCTCTGATCACTGCCTGGGCCTGGCTCTCACCCGGTTCGACTGCACCGGTGATCGGACACCAGTAATTTTCAGCTGTTGTCTTAGCCCGCTTTATGACAAGATATTTGCCGTTCTGTTTTATAACCACCGCGACCGCGGGGGCAAGCCCCGTTAAATCGTCACTCATTGACACCGCCAATATTCAGTCTTCTGCAAATCATTTAACGGGGCAGGCCCTCCTCCTCGGCCTCCGCCAGAGGCGGACAAAATAGGTGGACAAGATAGGCGGACAAGTGAGGCGGGTTTTGTGAACTTCTACTTTTCTGATCCACTCTATATCGCCGGTTATTTTCCTCTGAACCTGTCCGGCACTGCTTTTTTAACCGTGCCTGGGGTCACGGAAAACAACCCTGCCACCCGGCGCAATGAAAATCCGTGTTCTTTAACTAACATATTGAAGGCCTTGTGGCGCAGCTTTCTTTCTTCAATCCCGATCGGATTTTGCAGCACCTCAAATGCAACGCCTAAATGATTGCTTATTTTCAGCATCGCCTCAGCAAAATCCTTTTTAAAATCAAGCTCCAAAGTTTTTGGTTTTATTGTACTGGGCATGGACGTTTTTATTTTCGTATGAACCTTCTTCACATAATCATCATCGCCGATCACCGAACCGGGAGCCGCGTTTGACCAATCAACCGGATCGTTCTCATGTCCAATCACAAATTCCTCATAGTGCTTGACCGTATTCTTACCGGACCCAAACTGCTCCATAATTATTTCAGGTTTTATAAATCCTCGCGGTGTCAATTCAATATATGCACGATAACTTGTCCAGCGATAATCCTCCGGCTTTTTCACCAATCCGGCATCAATTGCTTGCCGGTGAATGTACCGACTCAACCAAATACCATAATTATTGCCCTGTACTATTTTATTATTGTAACGCTCACCAAATACATGCCCGGTTCGCTTGGCAACTTTGTTAAAATAGCGCGCGTATTCACCTTGCAGATTGTTCATAAAGTTAGAAACTTTGCCCTCTTTATCCAATATAAATAAATGAACAGACCGTTCCATAAGCGCGTAAGCGACGATATCAATTTTATGCTCCCGGCTGTACCGTTCCAAGAAGATCAGGTATTTTTCATACTGGTGGTCATTGATAAAAACCGGCTTGCGGTCATTGCCGCCGGCGTTTATATAGTGGAATAGTCCAATTCCTTTAAGGCGGGGCTTTTTCGGCATGCCTAATGATATTTGCGCAATTGTATAAGTCAAGGCAAAGGTTATCAAAAATTGCGCTTACCCGCCTTACTTGTTCGCCTATCTTGTCCACCTATTTTGTCCGCCTCTGGCGGAGGCCGAGGAGAAGCGCCTGCCCCGCCTTGACAGTGAGTATAAACAATTTATAATTGATCATGCTGGTTAGAGCTTATGTTGCACCCGATGAATTCACGGCGATCACGATACGCGAAATGTTAATCAGTGTTAACATCAACGCGATGATAAGAAGATTTGAAACCTCATGGCTTGACGGGCTGGCAAAAATGATGAAAGGCGGCTGGGGTGAGGTTCTAGTCAATGAACAAGATCTTGAAGAAGCAAAAACCAGCATCGACGAATTCCTGCAAAGCACAACTTCAAATAATTCTGACTCTTCTCCTGAATAAGTGATACTTATATTTACTCTATTTTTTATCGGTCAATCGCCTGCTCAACAATCGGTCCGCTTTTGCGCGGTTGGCGATATATTGCTCGATCGCGGCATACGCCGATCGATCGAACAGAACACGCTTAATTATCCATTTGAGCAGATCGCCGATTTCATCAATGCTCATGATCTGGCATTCTGCAATCTCGAATGTCCAATATCTGCGATCGGCTATTCAACCAGTAAAATATATTGTTTTCGTGCAGACACAAATTTTTTCACTGGTTTAACAAATGCCGGCTTCAATATTTTTTGCCTTGCCAACAATCATGTTATTGATTGGGGCCCGGCCGCCTGCCTGGATACACGCAATCTTATAGAGAACAAAGGTCTTTATGCGGTCGGTGCTGGCGAGGATCAATCAATTGCGATCTCACCGACCATCATATCCTGCAATGGATTGAAATTTGCCTTTATCGCTTCGGTCGGCGCGCCGCTCAAAGAAGTAATCTGGCCCCTGCTCAAACCTGGACCGGCCCAGGCTTCGCTGGACACGATTATTGACCGTATTCGCATGGTGCGCGACTCGGTCGATTTTGTAATCGTGTCAATGCATTGGGGTACTGAATACGTCCACGTTCCGGATAAATGGCAGATCGAATGGGCGCATGAAATTATTGATGCCGGCGCCGACCTCCTGATCGGACATCACCCTCATGTGCTTCAAAGTGTAGAATTATACGGGAACAAATTAATTGCCTACAGTCTCGGCAATTTTATATTCGATCAACGCAAATTATATCAACGTCAAAGCACGGTTTTAAGCATTGTTTTCAACAAAGGGAGCATTGATTCAATATCATTGCGCCCGGTACTGATCGATAATTTTCAACCGGCATTAGCCAGCGATACAATGTTCGATAAGATCTCCGGTCTGATCAATAAAATATCGCTCAATAATTTCCGGCATCAGATCCTCGAAGATCGAATATTGTGCCTGAACGAAAGCAACGGTTCAGTTTTCCCGGTTCCAATACTGCGCACTTACAGTATTCCATATGACATTTCAATTTATCAGGACCGGATCACTATCGTTGATAACGCCAATCTTCTATCAAAAACTCATTTAATTGAAAACGGAACAATCGCCGACGCCGAGATATTTACTGAACCGGTATTGAAAATATTCGCGATCGTCCGATCGCAGAATGCGGTCTATGCGGATAAGATTGCTCATTATCAATTACAAAACGGCAGTATCGCTGAAGTCGATTTAAAATACACTGATGACCGGCCATGGAAAATCGAAAAAGGAGATATCGACGGTGATTCAAAACCAGAATTATGCCTGGCCGTGAACAAAATGGCAAAATTCAGCAAAAAACGCAATAATCGTTTACAGATCTTTTCATGTGATGGTCAACGGCTGGAGCCTCTCTGGTTCAGCTCCGCGAATGAGATCGAGTTCTACGATATGATGATACGAGATGTTCAAAACGATGGACTTGCCGATCTCCTCGTTCTCAACCAACAAGATAACAATAGAGAAATATTACTTTATCAATGGATCGGAAGTCGATTTGTGCTCGATCACGTTCTGATGACCAATGTTCAGACCGATTGGATCGAAGACGCGTTCTTTCAATATTCAGCAACAAAATAGTCTTTCACCTTTTCACCTCCGCTCCTTTTCGATTCTTTCGCAATACGCGGTACGCAATTCTTGACACCACTTAAACTGTAGTTATACTT
>MEUM01000030.1:0-7393 GCA_001771735.1 Caldifarciminota bacterium RBG_13_43_14
CTTGATTGCGCTCTGGCGTTGCGGGAACTGGAATATTTAGGTGTCCAGAATATAATCACTTTCGATGCTCATAATTCACATGTGCAAAACGCTATTCCTTTAAGAGGATTCGAGAATCTTCATGCCAGTTATCAAATAATCAAAGTCTGGTTGGACCACGAGCCGGATTTGAAGATCGATAAAAAATCAATGCTGGTCGTGAGTCCGGATGAGGGTGCGGTCGATCGCTCCTTGTATTATGCGAACAGTCTTGGTCTTGAACTTGGTATGTTCTATAAGCGCCGCGATACGACTCGAATAGTCAATGGAAAAAATCCGATAATCGCTCATGAGTACATGGGGGCCGATGTCGAGCACAAGAACATAGTTATTGTCGATGATCTGCTTGCCTCCGGGCAGTCAATATTGAAGGCAGCGAATGAACTGAAGAAACGTGGTGCAAAGGATATTTATTTATTTGTTACCTTCGCTCTTCTGGATGAGGATGGATGCAGAAAATATGATAAGGCGTTCCAGCATAAATTGATCAAACGTCTGTACGCAACAAATCTCACTTACTGCCATAAGAGACTTGATACCGCACCATGGTTCGTAAAAGTGGATGTTTCGGATTTCGTTGCCTATTTCATTGATTGCATGAACCGAAATGAATCAATAAGCGCTCTGCTTGACAGCTCTAGCAAAATCGCCAGATTGCTTCGAAAGAAATAACCGAGCAAGCGCCTTGACGATAATTTCATATTCAATATAATCAAAAAAAGGAGTGAAAATGGATGAGAAAAAAGTGCAGCCAATCAACCTTGAAATTTCTCCGGAACAAGCCGAAGGGATCTATGCGAATGGAGTTGGGATCAATCACACACCATCAGAATTCATACTTGATTTCGTACGATTCCTGCCCGGCGCGCAAAAAGCCAAGGTCTTTGCCCGGGTCATCATGACGCCTCCCAATGCCCTGCTGGTTAAAAACGCTCTGGAAGAAAATTTAAGAAAATATGAGGAACATTTTGGCAAAATTAAATTCTTTGGTAAAGAAGCAAAAGAAATCGGTTTTAAATAGGGCGATCGACTTTTTTTTCAAGTCCGATTATCATACCTATCTGGTCGGTGGCTACGTACGTGATAATGCAATGGGAATTGAACCGGTCGACCTTGATATTGTTCTGGAAGGGGATGCAATTAAAGCGGCTCGTCAATTGAATCGCAACCTGAAGGGTGATCTTCAGATCTATCAAGTTTTCGGTACCGCTACTATTACCGTGAACAACGAACGGATCGATCTGGCAACTGCCCGAGGAGAGCAATACCCGAATTCCGCTAGATTACCGCATGTTTTTCCGGCAACGATCATACATGATCTAAATCGACGTGATTTTACGATTAACGCAATGGCGATGTCCGTTTCCCATCACACTTTTGGTGAGATATTTGATCCATTCAATGGACTTGAAGATATAAGAAAAGGTCTTATCAAGGTGCTTCACCGGAACAGCTTTGTTGATGATCCATCCAGATTATTAAGGGCTTTCCGATACAAAAATCGCTTTGATTTCAAATTCGAAGAAAAAACCCGTCAATTTATCAATGAAGCAGTCCAAATCAAACTGATCGATCGATTGACCGGTAAGCGGATTCTCAATGAGATCAATTTAATATTTGACGAAAATGATCCGGGTAAAATAGTTCGTGAACTATCCATGTACAAGTTCTATCCCCTTTCAACTAAGAGCATAAGAATTATCGAGCGTCTTAGTCGAGATGGCCGATACTATTTCGTAGCGAACATTGATTATTCAAAACTACCGCTGTCCCGCAGCGAAAAAGCAATTGTGCAACATTTCCATAAACTTGATGTGATTATGAAAAAACTTTCCAAGACACAGACGAAAAGTTCAATCTTTCATATTCTAAACGATCTTGAAGAACCGGTCCGTAAGGCAATCGTGATATTACAACCGAAATTTGAGCTAAAATTCAAGATCTATCGTCGGTTACAAAAAATCAAACCATTCATTAACGGTCAGGATCTTAAAAAAATTGGTCTTAATGAAGGCCCTCAGTTTAAAAAAATACTCTCCAGGATTTTCGATCAACAGTTAGATGGCAAAATTAAGACCCGAAAGCAAGCCCTTGATCAGATCAGATTGAAAGCTTAACCATGGAGAATTTTGTTTATTTAGTTTTATTTATTCCGCCATTATTGTTGGCACTCACCATCCATGAGTATTCTCATGGATATGTTGCCTATCGTCTTGGTGATCCAACTGCCAAACTCGAAGGCCGATTGACTTTGAATCCTTTGAAACACATTGATATTTTTGGATTTCTATCTTTTTTGATTTTCCGCATTGGATGGGCAAAACCAGTGCCCATAAATCCATACAATTTCAGTAATATAAAAAAGGGTATCATATTGACTTCATTGGCCGGTCCTTTGTCTAATTTTATCCTGGCAATACCGTTTGGATTGATTCTGAGATTCATTCCGAAGGATGTATCGATACTAAATCCCATTATCATTATGGCTTACGGCGGGCTTGTATACAATCTTGTGCTATGCGCTTTCAATTTAATACCTATACCACCGCTTGACGGCTCTAAAATCCTCTTCCCCCTTCTCCCCTCCAGTACGATCAAAATGCAAATGTGGCTGGAACGATATGGATTTGTAGTTTTGATCGCTTTGATATTTTTTGACCGTCTTACCGGTGTGCCAGTGCTTTGGGGTTGGATTGGGCCTTTCGTTAGTATATTCGGTCAGCTATTTGGAGGACATTTACCATTAATATAATGGAACATAAATTTTCTTATCCGAATATTGGCAGAAAATCTATCTATTAATCTCTATAGATAGTTCATTGAATATTAAAGTAAAAAGAGAGGTAAAATGGCAAAACTAATGAAAATACTTTTGTTAGTATTGTGTTTGTTAATAGTAATGGTCGTCGGAGGTTATTTTTTGATTCGATCATACCTAACCCCGGCGCGCGTTCAGGCTATTACCGAAAAAATGACTTCAGAGGCATTACAAAGACCGGTTGAGATGGGTAAGGTTGGAGTAAAGTTTGGTTTACGTATCGGAATCAGTATCGATTATCTATCAATAGCAAACACTGCTGGCTTCAGACCAGAACCCATGGTCGAGATCGAGCGAACTGAGCTCAATTTGAAACTGTTGCCCCTTTTGCAGCGGCGTATTGTTATTAGCGGCATAAATCTCAATCGTGCGGTTTTTAGGTTCGAATCAGATCCTGCGGGAAATTTGAACATGAGCGGACTGCTTCCGAAAGAAATGAAAGGTCGCGCCTGGGCGATATCGCTTGATTACTTTGATATCAGGCAGAGCGAAGTCAGTTATTATGATCAGAAAACCAAACTTGAATTGCGGATCAAGGATTTCGATCAGCGTATCAGCTTCAAAGGCAAAAATTTACTATCCGTGGGTCAGGGCTCAATGTATTTGCTGAAGAGTAACACATTGCCAGAAATGGTAATACTGTTCAGCGATAACCTTGAATACGATACATTAAAGAAAGATATCACAATAAGAAAATTGACCGCTAATTATGACCCGATCGTGTTGGAACTGAGCGGTACGCTGACAAAAATGGAAACGATGACGATTAAGGGGAATCTGGACATAAAGAACCTATCAGAAGCAAAAAGCCTTATCCCTCAAGCGGATCGGCCGACCGAACTGCAAGGGAAATTATCTGCTAATTTTTCGATCCTGGGCAACATTAAAAATCCGAAGATCGATGGGCAGGCGACATTGACTAATGTCAAATATTTACCCAAAGGGATGAAACGCGGGTTCGAAAATATTTCCGGTAGTTTTTCCTTCGATCAAAACACGTTGCGCAACATCATTTTGAAAGCAAATTTAGGTGCAGCCCAGATCAACATAAATGGATCGGTAAATGACTGGTCACATCCGGTGCTGAATATTACGGCCAAGGTCGATGGTTCTTTGTCGGATATTGCTGCAGTTATTCCAGAAACTGAGATCATGAAACTTCAGGGAAAAGTTCTGGCCAACATAATAGCCAAAGGAACGATAAACAAACCGATCATAACCGGTGACTATTCTCTTCGCGACGGAATGCTCGATGGTATTGGTTTGATAAAACCGGTTAATAAGCTCGAAATGAAAGGAAAATTGCAGACCAATGGTCTGGTGATTGAACGCTGCACCGGTGTTATTGGCAGTACCGATTTCAATATAAATGGTACTCTGGCCGATTTCAACAAACCGGTTATGCAGTTAAATAATAACTCAAACCTGATAAACCTTGATGAACTATTGCCGCGTACATCAAAAGACAAGAAAGCCCCAACTGGAGGTGTTCCCATAAGGATACTCGGCCGCGTTAAGGTTAAAAAATTTACTGGTTTAGACATGGAATTTGCTAATATTAATACCGATTTTACATATGACAAAGGTATTGTTGATCTGAAGAATTGCATGGCGGATGGTTTTGACGGCAAGGTTGAGCTGGATCTCTATTATAATGCCAACAGTCCTGAACCCTACCGGATTATGACCAGGATGAAATCAATATCCGCCAAGGCAATCTTGAAGCGCTTCCTGAACTTTGATAATGTTGATGGGCGGATGAGTGGAATGAGCAATTTCATCGGCAATGGTTTGACCGTAAAAGAAGTAATCTCGAATCTAAACGCTTCCGGTAATTTAAAACTGGTGAACGGTGAATTTAATAATTTCAAGATGCTCGATGAATTGCTTAAATGGCTTGGTGTGACCGATACCAAAAAAGTTCCATTCAAAGACCTTGCTTTTTATTACAAGATCGAAAAAGGGCGTGCGAATATCAGAGACTGGGCCATGAGTTCATCGATTGGTAATTTTCTTACCGACGGATATGTTGGTCTGAACAATGATGTGAATCTTCAGGTCAGTCTGACTCTGATAAAGAAATATTCTGATGTTGTAAAGAAATATCACGGTGATTGGATCTTTCCAATCGATAATAACGGTCGAGCAACGATCGATATAATCATAACTGGTAAACTGACATCGCCAAAATTCAGCCTGGATAAGAATAAGATCAAACAAAGAATACAGGGTAAATTGAAGGATGAATTCGAGAAAAAGAAAAAGGAGTGGGAGAAAAAGATCAAAGAATTGTTACCGGGGAATTGAAACGATTTAAAACATGCCCGAATTACCCGAAGTTGAAACAATAAAACGCGAATTAGAACCGCTTATCACCGGTCAAAAAATAAAAGAATGTGTCGTATTAAGAAAAGATGTAATCGCGTTCCCTTCTTTTCAGAACTTTCGCCGATCGTTATTGAACAATAAGATCACTAATGTAAAAAGGATCGCCAAATATTTGATCATTGAACTGGATCCAGACCGATCATTGATCTTTCATCTTCGATTGTCCGGGGCTTTGATCGTCAGACCATTAAATACTGGTTTTGAGCGTTTTACACGTCTGGCATTGAAACTTGATAAATGCTGGCTGCTTTTTGTTGAACCGAGGGTATTAGGCAGGGTATATCTGCTTAATAGTAACGACAAACCGGCATGTCTGAAAGGTTTTTACCGATTAAGCCCGGAACCACTATCCCGGGCATTCTCAAAACGATATTTCCAAAATCAGATAAAAAAGCGCAAGGCGATCATTAAGGCGATACTGCTCAATCAGGACATCTGTGCCGGAGTTGGTAATATTTACTCGGATGAAGCACTTTTTCGGGCCGGGATCCGGCCAACGCGTCGCGCCAATAATTTGACGTATGATGAAATAGAAAAATTACGTATTGCCCTGCGTTCAGTGCTAAGAGATGGCATTAAACATCTCGGGACATCAGTATCTGATTATCGTAGAACTGATGGCAAAAAAGGTAATTTCCAGAAAATGCTTTTTGCCTACGGTCGGGAAGGTGAACCATGTCGTCGATGTGGTTCAGAGATCCAGCTCAAGAAGATCGGCAATCGCGGTACCCGTTACTGCCCGCGTTGTCAGAAATAGCGTGGCGCGTAACGCGCAATGCGAAAAAACCGGTACTTGATACTGGATTCATGATGCAAGATTCATATGGTAATCGGTAATTGGTTATTTAACTAACTATGTATCGGTGAAGTGGGAGCGGCTTTCCAGCCGCGATAGTTTAATCGAGCCCAGGAGGGCTCTCCCACAATTACCCTCTGTGGGAGCGGCTTTCTAGCCGCGATAGATTAATCGAGCCCAGGAGGGCTCTCCCACATAAGTCTATTAAGCGATTAGGCTCTTATCGGTTCCTAGTTCTTATTTCCTAGTGCATACTGCTTCATTGACACTTAGGTAAATTTCTATATATTTTATAAATGATCGATTTCCCATCGACTTATAATCCAAAGGAAACCGAGGAGAAATGGTATAAATTCTGGCAGAAGAACGGTTTGTTTACCCCCGATATGAAATCTAATAAGCCGGCTTATGCAATAATGATACCTCTCCCCAATGTTACTGGCCGTCTAACTCTTGGTCATACCCTGAATGATTCAATCCAGGATATTTTGATCAGACATAAGAAATTAAGCGGATTTGAGACCCTCTGGATGATGGGGATGGATCATGCCGGTATAGCAACCCAGGTTGTGGTTGAAGAGAAATTACGGGCACAAGAGATCAATAAGACCGATCTGGGTCGTGAAAAATTCGTAGCTGAGGTTTGGAAATGGAAAGAGAATTATGCTGAAATAATCCGTCAGCAAATACGCAAAATGGGTTTCGCCGTAGATTGGACAAGGGAGCAGTTTACCCTTGATGACAGATATTCAAAGCAAGTTATCGGGGTTTTCGTGGCACTTTATCAAAAAGGATTGATCTATCGCGGTGAATATATAATAAACTGGTGCCCTCGTTGCGGTTCAGCATTGTCCGATGAGCAGGTTGAAATCGAAGAAGTATCGGGGAAATTATATTATATAAAATATCCAATCAAAGAAACCAATGATTTTGTGACAGTTGCGACCACCCGTCCCGAGACCATGCTCGGCGATTCGGCAGTATGTGTCAATCCGTCTGATGAAAGATATAAGCATTTAAAAGGAAAAATGATAGTACTGCCGCTAATGAAAAGAGAGATTCCGATAATTTTTGATGAATATGTTGATCCCGAATTTGGTACCGGGGCTTTGAAGGTCACCCCGGCCCATGACGCCTATGATTTTGATCTTGCCCGAAAACACGGCCTTCAGTTCATTAATATCATGAATGATGATGCATCAATGAATAATAACGCTGGGCAATATCAGGGGATGGATCGTGCCCAGGCTCGGAAAGAGGTGCTCGAACATCTGGAAAAGGAAAGTCTTCTGGAAAAAGCGGAAAAATATCGTTTACCGCTCGCAAAATGTGAACGATGTGCCACTCCAATC
>MEUM01000030.1:7496-12421 GCA_001771735.1 Caldifarciminota bacterium RBG_13_43_14
GGATCAATCTTTATAATCATTGGTTAGAAAATGTACGCGATTGGTGCATATCAAGACAATTATGGTGGGGCCATCGCATTCCAGTATATTATTGTCAGTCATGCTATAATGATAAGGAAGACAATAAAAAGGGTCTGATCGTATCCGCGACACAACCTCGTACCTGTCCTGACTGCGGTAATATGCAATTCATACAAGACCATGATGTCCTTGATACATGGTTTTCTTCTTGGTTATGGCCCTTTGTGACCCTTGGTTGGCCGGAAAAAACCGATGATTATAAACGGTTCTACCCAACGCAAACGCTTGTTACCGGTTGGGATATTATTTATTTATGGGTAGCCAGAATGATCATGGCCGGCCTTGAGTTTACTCAGCAAATTCCATTCGGTGATGTGGTTTTTCACCCGATGATCAGAGATGAAAAAGGGCGCAAGATGTCAAAAAGCCTCGGTAATTCTCCAGAACCAACCGATCTTATTGAAGAATATGGTGCTGATGCACTGCGTTTTGGTATTCAGTTGATAACACCACGCGAACAGGATGTGCTTTTCTCCGAAAAAACCATAGATGTTGGGAGACGTTTTTGCAACAAATTGTGGAATGCAGCTCGATTGATTTCGATCGATCATACTAATGAAGAACCCGGAATCCCGGATGTATTAACACCATACGATATCTGGATCTTGCAGGAATTAAATCAGATGGTCGAGCGAATCAATACATACTATAATAATTTTGAGCTTAATAATGTCGCGAAAGAACTGTACAATTTCGTATGGCATCAATTCTGTGACTGGTATCTTGAATTTATAAAATTGTCGCCTACAACCCAGGTGCCGCTTTTTATTTTAAAACAAGTAATCATAACCCTCCATCCATTCATTCCGTTCATTACTGAGGAGTTGTATCAGAGATTTGCTTTCGGCAAAAAAAGCATCATGCTTGAGTCCTGGCCGGATAGGATCGATATACCGGGTGATACACGAATGGTTACATTGTGTAAAAAATTGATTGAAGAAATAAGAATTGTGAGGGGGATCTTTAACATCAATCCCAAAGAACATCTGTCGATCATTATTAAAACCAGCGACGAATTTGAATGCTTTATCAACAACAATTATCCGGTAATAAAAAAACTTGCCGGCATTAACAATATAGAATTCAACAAAGAAATCGACAAACCTTGTGCAACTATCGTGTTACCTCAACTGGAATGTTTTATCATATTAACCGGCATTGATCTGGGCAAGGAGAAGCAGCGGTTATTAAAGGAGATGTCTTTTCTGACCGAAAGAATAGATGAGAACAGAAACCGATTGGCGAATCCACGCTATATTGAAAAGGCAAACGAAATCATAAAGGTAAATGAACAGAAACGACTTGATGAATTTATTAATAAGAAAGAAAAGATCGAGAGGATGATAAAGAAATTATGAAATATCTCGGCTGGATCATCAGCATTGTTTTGATACTGATCTTTGTATTTATGTATCAAACTCAGTACCGCCCGCTTAAGCGGGATATTGATAAATTAGAAAAGGAAATTGAAATGTGGGAAGATGTGCTGAAGGGTGAAAAGGGGCTTACCGGTGATCGGAACCGTTTTCCGATCGAACGCTTCTTCGATGGGAATAAACTTACTCCTTATGCCGAGGTCGAGATACTACGTCATTTTGATCCGAGTTATAAAGGTATTGAAATATACGTCTCGGCGTACCATCCCCTGGAACGCGCTCAGCAAATAATCCGGTTTCTGGCTGAGCAACATATCGAATATCGACAATCACGGATCACTATTGAAGCTGATAGCGTAGAACGGTTTGAATATAAGTTTCTAAAATAGTATGCCGGTACTCAATTGTTTGCGTAATTATATTGTCCTTTTTCTTGTTCTATGCGGCATTGCATTTGCCGGTAAAAAGAATGCCCAGATCGCCATGCTCTGGTGTTTATTGCCTGGCGGCGGTCAGTTTTATACCGAAAGATATATTACCGGAACTGCGATCGGCGTGGCCGAAATAACTCTTGGCTACTATGCAGTTAAATATCATCAAGAACAGGATTATACCGCCAGAAACTCTGTGCTTTGGTGGGGACTATTTGTATTCGGATATTCTTTAGCTGATGCTTATGTTGGAGCAAAAATGTATGGATTTGACGTTGAATGTGATATTGATCGGGTCAGTTTGAGCTATAAAATAAAATGGTAATATTGAGCGGCAAAAATTTAAAACTCGAAACACTATCGCGCATTGCCGTTCATCGGGGAAAAGTTAAAATTTCACCGACTATTTCTTCTCCCCGTGGCGTGGACTTTTCTTTACCAATTCTACCGCTTTCAATATTTCCACCGTAACCCGGGCAGTAAGCTGATCATGACTCAAATTGAACATGGTCATGATATGCCCGATATTACTGGATACATACATGGGTGGGAGCTTATTAAGCGTTAAAGTAAGCATATCCTGCATACAATTATCGCATTGACAAATCAACTTGTCTTTTTTAAACAAGTCAGCCAGTTTGTCACGTACGATCTTTTCGATATAATTCTCAAACATTGCAGTCATTCTAATCCTCCTTCAATATATTGATAAATTGTTTTTCATTTATGATCTTTAATCCAAGGCTCACGGCCTTAGCATATTTCGTGCCGGGAAAGGTACCGACAACCATTAAGCTGATATTGCGTGATATCGAATTTGATACAATGCCGCCTTTGTCTCTAACTTTTCGCTGAGCCTGTTCTCTAGTCATTGTTTTTAATTCACCGGTAAAAATAAAAGTCATACCACTAAAAACAGTGTTCTTAGTGGTTATCTGCGTGCGCTTAAACATCAATCCAGCTTTTTTAAGGTTATTAATAAGTTTTATATTTCTTGAGGTGTTAAAGTAATTTTTGATATTCATTGCCAGAACAGGTCCAATTCCTTTAATTGTAGATAATTCTTCAATTTTTACGTCAATAATATCATCAATGTCTTTAAAACGTTCGGTCAATAGATGCGATGCATTGATACCGATCCCGGGTATGCCTAAAGCAAATAACACTATTGCAAAACCCTTATTCTTACTCGCCTCAATGGAACTAATGATTTTCTGGGCAGATTTAGGACCCATCCGCTCGAGGTCAACCAGGCTATTTATGTTTAAATCATACAGGTCATCATAGCTTTCTACCAGACTTTTATCAACGATCTGCTCAACCAGGGATGATCCCAGACCAGTAATATCCATCGCCGGTCTGGATGCAAAATGAAGTATTGATGCTTTGATCTGAGCTGGGCATGAGCTATTCAAACATTTCCAATCGGCTTCTTCAGGCAGACGGTATATTTTCTCACTACATACCGGACATGTGACCGGGAAACGGAACGGTTCTTCTTTACCGGATCTGTTTTCTTTAATTACCTTTACCACTTTTGGAATAACCTCGCCCCCTTTTTCGATTATGACATCATCACCCACTCTAATATCTTTCCTCACGATCTCATCTTCATTATGTAATGTAGCCCTTGAAATCGTTGAGCCGGATAAAAAGACCGGGGCAAGAACCGCGACCGGCGTGATCCTGCCCGTCCGACCCACCTGCAGCTGAATGGCAAGCAGTTTAGTAATCAACTGAACAGCAGGGTATTTATACGCTATCGCCCATCTCGGACTCTTTATTGTTGCTCCCAGCTGTTCGCGTAATTTCGGATCATCGACCTTTATTACCAACCCATCGACATCGAATTGTAGACTACTTCTCTTTTCGCGCCATTTTTCAATTTCATCCATTACTTCGGTTATTGTCGGACATAGCCTTATATGCCGAATGATCCTGAAACCATATTTCTCCAACCGTTTAAGTATTTGAAAATGGGAATTATATTTGCTTATAAGCGGTGTCGGTACAGTGTGCACAAAGACATCAAGATTCCGTTTCGCTACTTCTTTAGGATCCAGTAGTTTAAGCGTACCCGCAGCTGCATTACGTGGATTTACGAAAAGCGGTTCATCGGCTTCTTCCCTTTGCTTATTGATAAGGTCAAAATTTTTCCTGGTCAGAAATACCTCGGCACGAACCTCAATGTTCATAAACTCCGGGTCATCGGTAAGCAGTGAAAGGGGTACGGCACGTATCGTTCTGATATTCTGAGTTACATCGTCTCCAGTTGTTCCATCTCCCCTGGTGGATCCGGTCTCCAGCCGGCCATTCTTATAAACCAGAGCAACTGCAACGCCATCAACTTTCAAGGTTACCTCGTAAGACACTTCATGACCCAGCATTCGTTGTATACGTTCATCAAAATTCCTGACTTCTTCTTCCGAATAGGTATTGTCGAGACTGAGCATCTTAATACTATGCGTGACCGATCGAAAGCCGCTCAGAGGCTTGCCGCCAATTCGCCGGGTAGGTGAATCGGCCGTGATCAGCTCGGGGAATGCTTTTTCAAGTCCTACTAATTCTTTATATACTCGATCATACTCGTTGTCCGAAATTGTTGGTTCGTTGAGAACATAGTAACGGTAATCATGTAGGTTTATTTCCTTCCGCAATTTCTCGGCTTGTTTTTTGGCTTTTTTCAAATCCACATGTTATTATAATCCTAATGTTTTTATCGTCAATACAATTAGAACTTAATAACTTAGTAAGTGGGAAGTAAAGAACCGATTCACGATGTAGGACTCATATAGTAATCAGTAATTAGTAATTATGTAATTGGGTAATTAACAAATAGAGTATATCAGGATACCAGAAGATCAGACGACCATATCACTCGGTCATGGTTATATGGCATAGCCGCTCGTATGGTTAATTGTTAATGGTCGTGGTTTTTGTAACTAAATAACAATGCCTATAAACGATACGGGCCGCGATAGATTAATCGAGCCCAGGAGGGCTCGCCCACACACCAGAAACTTGGACACATCTTAAC
>MEUM01000031.1:0-197 GCA_001771735.1 Caldifarciminota bacterium RBG_13_43_14
ATCCTGGGACGACCAAATTCAGGCAAATCAACGCTTTTGAATGCAATAACAAAAAAAGAACGGGCGATCGTTGACGAACATCCTGGCACGACCCGTGACCTGGTAATAACCGAATTCGATTTTGAAGGTAAGCTTCTGCAGATCGTTGATACCTGTGGTTTACGCCGATTATCACGAGTCAAGGCGCCGATCGAATT
>MEUM01000031.1:338-19279 GCA_001771735.1 Caldifarciminota bacterium RBG_13_43_14
TCCTACCAAGATTGATCTATTGGGTAAAAAAGATATCAGCAAAGCATACCGGGCGACAACTGAATCATTCAGCGGATTTGAATTCGTTCCGATCGTCCCGATATCGGCCCGCAAGCAAAGCGGCATTGACACCCTCTTAAAACAAGTTATACGCGTGTATGAAGAAATGCGTAAATATGCCGACCGCCATGTTTTACAGGAATTAACCAGGAACCTTAAGCCACCGGTAGCCGGCGCAATTTTACGAATAAACCAGATCGCAATTAAGCCGCCGATATTCAAAGTGCGCATAACCAGATCGGTCGATGCATCTTATATCAAGTATCTGCGCCACGCCCTGCGCAATCACTTTGGGTATACCGGAGCGCCGATCCTTATCCGGACCGAAAAGGTCAGTATAAAAAAAACAATGCGTATGCATAAAGAGTAATCCATGTATATCATGTATGTTATTTCTTTTTTAATCGGTTTTGTCTTTGGCATTATTCCTTTCGCCTATCTTATTGGTCGCTTCAAAGGCATTAACCTGAAAAATGAGGGAAGCGGTAATATCGGAGCAACTAATCTGGGCCGCTCGCTTGGTGGAATATATTTTATAATCGGTTTTTTGCTTGATGCCTTCAAAGGACTAATACCGGTGATCATCGCTAATCTTCTCCATATGTCACCAGTATTTGCCGGGGCCGGAGCGATCATCGGGCATGTATTCAATCCATTCTTTGGTTTTCGCGGTGGAAAAGGTGTTTCAACAACGATCGGCGTAACGATCGGTATTCTACCGGTTTCTTTTGCGATATCGCTGATATTATGGCTATTCGTTTATTTCAGTACATTACTGGTGTCACTGGCATCGATCGTGCTTGCGTTATCCTTACCAATCCTGAGTTTTACATTAAAAGAAGGGACCACCATTGAACGTATTTTCATAATGCTGATCGCGATCATGATACTGTTCGCTCATCGCGCAAACATGAAAAGACTTCTTAAAGGATCAGAACCAAAAACACGCTTATGGAAGCGCAAATGAAATTAAGTATTCTTGGCTGCGGCAACTGGGGATCGGTCTTTGGCATTATTCAACACCAAAATAATCATCAGGTAAGAATCTGGGAGGTCGACCGTTATCGCGCCGAGATTGTCAAAAAAACCCGAAGCAATGACCCTTTTCTTAAAGACCTGAACCTTCCTGAAGCAATTATGATCGATCACGATCTGGAAGTTATATTACAAGATGCTGAGATTATTGTTTTTGCGGTCCCAACCCAATCATTACGAAAGGTAATCGATGCCGTGAAGGAATTCAAACCTGAACAGCGCTATCTGCTGAGTCTATGTAAAGGCATCGACTGTGAAACACTAGAAAGACCTTCTCAGATAATTAATCGTTTAACTGATTCTCGATCAAGAACCTTTGTTCTGTCTGGTCCCTGTATTGCCAATGAAATCGCCCGGGGAGCTCCTACTGCGGCCGTTCTTGCCGGTGATGATGATAATGAGATCTCCGAACTCCAATATCAGCTATCATCAGATAATTTCCGCGTATATAAAAGTAATGACATCATTGGAGTGGAGATCAGCGCCGCAATCAAAAATGTAATCGCGATCGGCTGCGGGATAAGTGATGGTCTTGGATTTGGGGTCAATGCAAAAGGCGCGCTATTGACACGGGCGCTTGTTGAAATGCAACGCCTCGGCCGAATAATGAATGCTCAAGAAAGGACTTTTCTAGGGCTTGCCGGGATTGGGGATCTCATAACCACTGCCTTCAGCCCTGAATCACGCAATTATCGATATGGTTCAATGATCGCCCGGGCAATGTCCGAAAACGAAATAAAAAAGAAATTGATTATGGTCGCTGAGGGTGTGCCGACCGCACGCGCGGTGCATCGTTTAGCGCATGAATACAACATTGATATGCCGATCAGTGAAGCGGTTTACAATATATTATATGAAGGCAAATCACCGTTTCAGGCGATCAAGGACTTAATGGGACGCCCGCTCAAAGAGGAGTGATTCCTGAAAATGAATAAAGCTATTGAATTTACCGTGAAATTCAGTAAAATTATATTGAGAGGAAACAATGAGTGAAAAGGAATTTTTCTCGATAAAAGAAGTCGCGGATATGCTTGAACTCAAACCGTATATTCTACGATATTGGGAAAAGGAATTCGCTATCCTGAAACCCAAACGCAACCGTGTCGGACGGCGATATTATTCGCGTAAAGATATTGAAGTAATCCGTTTGATAAAAAGTACGTTGTACACCCAAGGTTTTACGATCAGCGGGGCCAAGAAAAAATTAGCGACTTTGACCGAAGGACCGGAACAATTATCTCTTCCACTGAAAAAGCAGGAAAAAACCTTCAAAGAGATCAAGGAAGAACTCCTAAAGATCAAGGACCTTTTCAATCGGTCGAGCGTCCGCTGATCAATTGCTGAGATTATTAATCTTTGAATCCAACTGATGTTTCAAAATCACCGATTCAGCAATCAATTTCGCCTGCAAATAGTGATCGAGGGCGCTTTTTTTATCGCCGATCATGACCATCGCATCGCCAGCTAGCAATAGAGCCCGGGCAACATCATTCCGGCGCTGCCGGTAATTCTCGGCCGCAACCAGATAATATGTATGGGCCTTGGGGTAATCCTCGATCTTGAAATATATGTCCCCCATTTCCAGATAGATTTCGGGACGATCACCGACCTTCTCGATCAATTCGGTTAAAAGATCGATCGCCCTTTTAAACTGCCCCCTCTTTTCATAGATACTTGTTTTCAAAAAAACCGCATCGAATAAAAAAGCGGATGATGGGTATTTTTCGATCAAACGGTCGATAACGGTCTCTGATTCCTTGTCCTGACCGATCTTGTCATAAATCCGTGCGATCTCGTACCAAGCACGTTCCTCATATACCGCAATACCACTCAATTGATTATAATAGTACAACGCTGAATCAAAAGACTCTTCATGAGAGTATGTCGATGCAAGTTCAGACAGTGCCTGCCCCTGATATTCAGCGGTCGGGCGCCGTTCTATAAGCTCAATATATATGCCTTTGGCTGACCTGCGAAGATCGAGCTGATCATAAACTCGCGCCTTTTCAAGATACGCCTGACTAGCGAGAATTGAATCCGGGTACATACTGATGATCTGTTCGATCTCGCCTAAGCTGCCGTAAAGATCCTTTTTTTCCATAAGCAAATTGACGATCCTTAACCTGGTTCGCAAACCGTATTTTGAATCTGGATATTTTTCAAGATAACTTTTGAGTGCATCGACCAATGAATGGTATTTTTTTAAGTAGTATTTAGTTTCATAAATACGTAGATCGACTTCAACTTCAACATTCGGCTCTGGATTATATTGTCCGACCAGTTCATACGCGGACAACGCATTACGAAAATCAGTGCGATCAAAAAAGGCGTCTGCGATCCCCTTCTGTGCTGATGCCGCCAGGTTCGATTCGGGATATAAAGTGATCAATTCAGTCCAGAAATTGATCGCGTGTTCATACTCCTTGCGTTTGAAGTTGATCGATGCGATCATATACAGTACCCGGTCGTTATGTACGGAACCAGAAAAATATTGACGATGGCATAATAACATTTCTTCAGCCAATCCCCATAAACCCCGGAAATACGCGGTTCGCCCCTTGAAGAACAGATAATCATCAACCGAATCAGGCAATTCATTTAAATACACCGCCGCTGAATCATATTTCATTTCGTCACTGAATGAACGACCAAGAAGAAAAAGTACTGTATCGGACGGGCTCTCATTAATAAAGGAGCGTAGATAGGACCTTGCTCTAAGCGGTTCTTTCCATAATAAACAGATACGGGCAGCTTCCTGGGATGCAGAACGCTGTAGCTCCGGGTCAGCCGACCGTGATAACATCGAATCGATGTGCGTGATGCCATTTTTATAATCTTGCATGGCGATATAACTGATCGCCAAGCCATAAAATCGATAATCATCAAAATACTTGACTGATCTCATATTCTCGATCGCACCGGCGAAATCCGCCCGCTGATACGCATCATGTGATTCGATCAAATACTGATAATTTTTTGCATAATCATCTATCAAGTAAGTCTCGGGCTGATCACTGATTGACTGAAAATATTTTAATGCATTTTCAATATCATTATGTTTCAAACTGATCAAACCGAGATAATGATCGACCGGCCAACTGACCTGTCGGTATTGCCGGTATTTGTTAAGATACTGGACGGCTGATTGATAGTGACCCAGACGGTATTCAACGATACCAAGATATAAATAGGCATCAGGATCGACCCTGATCAAGTGCAGCAGTTTCAGTCTGGCATTTTCAACCTTATTCTGGGCCAGAGCACATATTGCTGAACCGAGCATCGCTTTATCGTCCAAATTACACAATGCCTGAAGTTCAAAATAACGCCGGGCATTCTCATATAGACCATGCTCAAAATAATATCGTCCCGGACTTGATAAAAAAATGATCAAAACGGTGATAGTCTGCATTCTTTAATCAGCTCTTGGATGTTTCTTATCGTATATCTCCTTGAGACGACGGGTCGTAATATGCGTATAGATCTGCACGGTTGACAGTTTAGCATGTCCCAGCAGTTCCTGTACCGCCCGTAGATCCGCTCCGTTTTCCAAGAGATGTGTGGCAAAACTATGACGAAGTATATGAGGATTCGTTCCACTTGCTCTGGCGATCTGCATTAAATACTTACGCACTATGCGTTGTATTGAACGGGTTGTCAACCGTCTGCCCATGCGATTCTGGAAAAAAGCGCTCTCTTTATTGCTGCGTTCTGGCATATAGGCAAGAACCGCGGCCCGGGCATGAGAGCCGAGCGGCACTATTCTCTGCTTATTTCCCTTGCCCTTGACCTTAATTTCCTGTCGATGCAGGTCGATATCCTGTATATTCAGACCGATCAATTCGCTCGCCCTCAATCCACACGAATATACAACCTCCATAATTGCCCGATCTCTACGATGCTCGATAGCAAAGGCGGCCTTTAGCATTTCATATGGTATTACTCCCGGCAAATGCTTCTTTATTTTTGGTGTCTTTATAGCAACGGCGACATTTTCAACATTGGTTAAGGTTTTTTGTAAAAACTTGTAAAATGATTTCAAAGCCGATAATTTTCTTGCTACACTACGGGCGTCAATCCCATATCGGATCAAAAAATTCATATACTGGGTAATACTTTTTTGTTCGATAGTGGTGACCTTTTCGTCGCTCAAGTACTTTATAAATCCATTGAGATCACTTTGATAATTGCGCACCGTGTGGGTAGAATAATTTCTTTCTTTTTGTAGATAAACAATGAAGTCGGATATCCGTTCTTGAAACTGCTCAGTATTCATATTTAAAAATTCTAATTCATTCCTGAACTTTGTCAACTACGCAAAAAGAACAAGGAAAAGTATTCGTCGCTGTCTTAATATCTTTTTTTTTAATTACGGTAATCAACAAGCAACAGGGGATGAGTTTAATCATCCCCTGTTGCTTGATAAATTTGAATTATTTAACAGCTTTCTTCAAATCGCGACCAGGCTTAAACTTTGGCGCCTTCCTTGCTGGAACATTGATCTTTTCACCAGTGCGTGGATTGCGCGCAATCCTTGCCTTGCGTTTGCTTACTGAAAACGTACCGAATCCAACCATTGCTACTCTATCGCCCTTTTTCAGGGCTGCGGTTACTGATTCAACGAATGTATCGAGGGCGACATTTGCTGCCTTCTTTGAGATCTTTGCCTTAGCTGCGATCTTCTCGATCATTTCGGCTTTTGTCATAGGTTTTCACCTCCTTTCTTTACCATTGTCATATTATATCAATAATTCCCGATTTGTCAAGCCCTAAAATGCAGTATTGACAATACTTTAATTAAATGCATAACAGCAAAATATTAGTATACAATACTTTGAGGGATTGGCTTCTGCCAAAAATTGGTGATGTTGACACTAATTCTGTAATGATTATAATCATCAATGCGGATCAAAAATATTGCCATATTAACCAGCGGCGGAGATGCGCCAGGCATGAACGCATCGATACGAGCGGTCGTACGTACGTCCATGGCAAAGGATATTACGGTTATCGGTTTTATGCGTGGATACAATGGTTTGATCCATGACACACATATCGCGCTTCAGCGTTTTTCCGTAAGTAATATTATTCAACGCGGCGGCACCATACTCGGTACTGCCCGCTCGGCCGAATTTGAGACCGAGAAAGGAATGGCTCAAGCTTTTAAAACAATGAAAAAAAATAAAATTGATGCGCTTATTGTTATCGGCGGTGAGGGGACCATGACCGGCGCGGATCGGTTTTCAAAAAAATATCGGATAAAAGTGATCGGCTTGCCCGGGACGATCGATAATGATCTTTTTGGCACTGATTTCACGATCGGCTTTGATACTGCGGTCAATAATGCGGTGCATGCCGTCGATCAAATACGCGATACGGCATCATCTTTGGAAAGGCTTTTTTTTATTGAAGTAATGGGGCGCTACTCTGGTCATATAGGGCTTGCAGTTGGTCTGTCCGGAGGGGCTGAAGATGTATTAATACCGGAAACCCCGACTGATATTAAAGCGCTTGCCGCTTCACTTAACAATAACATAAAAAAGGGCAAAAAAAGTAATATTATTATCGTTTCCGAGGGTGATGAAGCTGGCAATGCGCTTGAAATCGCCAATAAGATAAAAAAGATATTAAAGGAAGAATATCGGGTGGCAGTATTGGGTTATATTCAACGAGGTGGTTCACCAACTGCCAATGATCGCATTCTTGCTTCAAAACTTGGCTATCACGCGGTTATGGGTTTATTAAAAGGCAAATCGCGATATATGGTCGGTGAAATCAATAAAAAAATCGTATTCACACCGCTTAAAGAAACTTACACCAAAAAGAAAAAGATCGATATCAGTGATTACAATCTTATTCACACCCTGGCTCAATAGCAAATCCAAAAAATCAGATCAAATTATGCTGGGAGAAAGAATAATAATCGCAATCCGCAATTATTATATGATCGACGATCTTGATCCCCATTATCTCGCCGGCGCGGCATAATCTTTCAGTTACCCGGAGATCATCGTCCGATGGTTTTAATATGCCGCTCGGATGATTATGGATCAAAAAGATCGAGCTTGCATTTTCCTCTAAAGCGAATTTAAAGACCTCACGCGGGTGCACAAGACTGGCGTCCAATATACCCTTAGACACAGTAGTATCATTAATATAACGATTTTTACCGTCGACCGCGGCAACCTTAAATATTTCGTGCTTTAGTCCGGTGATAAAAGGATGGTAATATTTATATACATCACCAGGAGTTTTAAACAGAATCTCATCTTCGCCGCGGATTGACAAAGAACGCCGTCCCAGATTTAGCGCCGCCAGCAAGGTAATTATTTTTGTCCTACCCAGACCAAGGATCTTCATTCTTTCAATATCCTTGACCTTCATATTACCTAATTTATGTATCCCGCCGATTTGGCTGAGCAGCTCTTTGGCAATATCCAGCGCTGTCTTATGACGTATGCCTTTACTAATTACGATTGCGATCAGTTCAGCATCGCTCAAAGGATATGCGCCATGTTTTACGAACTTTTCGCGTGGTCGATCATCAACCGGCCAATCTTTAATTTTCATTTACTTGAACAGCGCCATTTTCAATACGAATCCAGCCAGGGTTATTGATGATGTCGACATCAGCTTGATCAAAATATTCAACGAAGGTCCGGCCGTATCCTTGAATGGATCGCCGACCGTATCTCCAACGACTGCCGCTTTATGCGCAGGAGAACCTTTTCCTCCAAGCTCACCTCTTTCAATATATTTTTTTGCATTATCCCAGGCACCACCGGCATTCGCCATTTTCAAAGCAACTGAAAAACCTGATATCAACGCACCGGCCAATAAACCAACGACCGCGCTAGGACCAAGCAAAATACCAACCAGGATCGGTGCGACTATCGCCATAAGAGACGGTATTATCATTTCCTTCTGGGCCGAAGCAGTACAGATGGTGACAACTTTAGCATAATCCGGCTTGGCCTCTCCGCTCATTAATCCTTTAATCTCCTTGAACTGACGACGTACTTCAAGTACAATCTTTCCGGCTGCCCTGCCCACTGCCCGGATCGTCTGGGAGCAGAATGCATAAGGCATCATGGCACCGAGGAATAACCCGATCATGACCGTTGGATTAATAATGCGCAGATCCAATTTATATCCGAAAAGCTGGATTTGATCACGATAAGCAGCGATTAGGGCAAGTGCCGTAAGCGCTGCCGACCCGATCGCAAAACCTTTACCGGTTGCCGCAGTTGTATTACCAAGTGAATCCAAAGCATCAGTCCTTTTTCTGACTTCGGGTGGCAATTTAGACATCTCGGCATTTCCGCCTGCATTATCCGCGACTGGCCCATAGGCATCGGTAGCCAGGGTTATTCCCAGCGTTGAAAGCATACCTACGGCCGAGATTGCAACTCCGAACAATCCAAGATTAGGATGAGCAGCTCCACCGGCAAGGTAATAAGCGGCCACAACCGCGATGACCACAGCGAAAACCGGTGGCGCGGTTGAAATCATACCCACACTCAATCCTTCAAGGATTACGGTCGCCGGTCCGGTTCGGGCAGCATTAGCAATACCTTTGGTTGGTGAATAATGGTCGGAGGTGAAGTATTCAGTTGAGTAACCGATAAAAACACCGGCTGCAAGCCCGGCAATTATCGCCCAGTATATTCCGAAATATCCAGGAAGAATAAACTTGATCACAATGCCTGAAGTGATTGCCACCAGGATCGCCGCTCCCCACACACCTCTTCGCAATGCGGCTAATAGAGATGCTTGACTGGCGTCCTCTCGGGTTCGGACTAAAAATGTCCCGATGATTGATGCAAGAACACCAACCGTCGCCATGACCAACGGTACCACACCCCCCTGAATACCCAGACCAGCCGCAACCGCCAAGGCCATCGTGGCCACAATTGAACCCACATAGGATTCATAAAGGTCGGCTCCCATTCCGGCAACATCACCAACATTATCACCGACATTATCAGCGATCACAGCTGGATTGCGTGGATCATCTTCAGGTATACCAGCCTCCACTTTACCGACCAGATCCGCACCGACGTCAGCCGCTTTTGTGAAAATACCTCCGCCAACTCTAGCAAACAAGGCCTGGGCTGATGCACCCATTCCAAAACATATCATTGTCGAGGTAATATTTTGGATTTTCACTGCCTCAGGTAAATTACGGTATATCCAATTCAATATTATGAACCAGATACTGAGATCTAACAAACTGAGACCGACAACCACAAAACCCATAACTCCGCCAGCCGCAAAGGCAACCCGCAAAGCGCTGTTAAGACTCTTTCGGGCTGCGTTTGCAGTACGTGCACCTGCATTAGTGGCCTGTGTCATACCGATATAACCTGAAAGCCCGGAGAAAAAACCACCAGTAATAAAAGCAAACGGTACAAATATCGGCAGCATTTTCAATAATGAAATAACAAGCAAAAGTAAGAAAACTATACCGAAAAATATGCCAACGACTAAATATTGCCGTCGAATATATGCCCGCGCACCATCACGAACTGCCTGGGCAATCGTCCTCATCAAATCGGTTCCTTCGTCATATTTGTATATCGTCCTTGATAAAAACCAGGCGAAAAGTAATGCAATTACCGAACCAACCGGCGTCAGCCAGAACAATGGATGCATACTACCTCCTTTTTGAGAATCTTGATAACTGATATCAGATAACGGATATCAGCTCTTATTGACCGAGAAAATTTTTGTCGGTTTTCTTTTATGTTCATTTCGATCAATCATTTGCTTTAATTTTTTTGCGCAATCCCCCTCTATTTTACCCTGCGCGATCTGATCAAGGGTCTTATCGATCTCCGCATAATTATAACCGATTTCTGCTTCATCGGTTTGACCCAGCCAGAGACCGGCGGAAGGAATCTTTTTAATTATTCTCTCAGGAATGCCCATCTCGCCAGCAATTTCCCTTACCTGATATTTATAAAGATCACCCAACGGCAGTACATCGCTGGCCCCATCACCATATTTCGTGAAATAACCTAGAAGTAATTCAGTTTTATTCCCGGTTCCACACACTAAAAGATTGTTGATATTGGCGTAATAATACAATAGGATCATACGCAATCGCGCCTTCAGGTTTCCCTGCACAACTCGATTGCTATCGGGTAGTATTTTAATCAAATTATCGTAGATTTGCGTTAAATCAATGTATTCATATTTGAGATTAAAAACACTGGCTACGCTTTGTGCATCGGTGATATCCGCTGGATCCGATTCGATCGGCAGGATTAATGCCAGCGCATTTGATGTCGCCTTTCTTATCAGTCCTGCGCAAACTGCGGAATCCACTCCCCCGCTCAAACCCAGCACATAACCGGCCGTACCCGAGGTCGAAATCTGCTCCTTAAGCCATTTAACAATAAGCTCGATCTTGGATTCGCTCATATCAATTTTCATTATACAGGAAATCACGTAAAAATCAAGCGGAAAAAATCGTAGTGCGCAATGCCTGCACGCCTCACTTGTCCGCCTCTGGAGGAAGAGGGCGAAAGAATCGATTCTTGATGTCCGATGCTGGATACAGGATTTACATTGTAATTAATAATTGGTAATTAACTAATCAAACATATCAGGATATCAGAAGACCAGTGGGCAGGAAACCAGAATATCAGTATATCAGATTTTAATCCTGGTTTGCTGATGTTCTGATTAGCCTCGTGCTGATAATCTGATTTTCCGATCGGCTTTTTTTAACACCCTGCTCCTTTTCACCCTTGCTCCTTTTCACTTCTTTCTATCTTGACAGATAAGTAACGGGCATTAAGCTATTGTATGAAGAACCAGGAACTCGTCGCAATTTTCGAGCGTTTTGCCGATGCCCTTGAGTTCAAAGGCGATAATTTTTTCAAAATCCTCGCTTACCGCAAAGCAAGCCGGGTCCTCAATGAATTGACCGATGATGTCGCTGTAATGCATGAAAAGAACCAGCTGCATACCTTGCCCGGTATCGGTAAGGCGATCGCGGATAAAATAATCGAGTATCTGAATACCGGCCACATAAGAAAATACGAGGAAACGATCGCCGATATCCCAGCTTCGCTGCTTGATATGCTCGAAATACCGAATATCGGTCCGAGAACCCTGGCGATTATTTACCATCAGTTAAAAGTGAAAACTATTAATGAACTCAAAAAAAATATAAAGAATGGCCGTTTTGCCAAATTGCCTGGCATGGGTGATAAAAAAGCGGCAAATATCATGAAAGGAATAGAATTATATAAACGTTCTCTGGAAAGAATGTCGATCGCGCAGGCCTCGGATATTGCTGATGATCTAATCGAATATATAAAATCCGTCATCGGCATAGAAAAAATCGTGCCGGCCGGATCTTTACGCCGCGGCAAAGAGACCGTAGGCGACATTGATATCCTGGCTTGCACTAAGTATAATAAAAAATTGCTAAATACCTTTATTAAATATCCAGGCACACGGCAGATCGTTGCCGCCGGTACAACTAAAGCTTCAATAATAACCGATGATGGAATGCAAATTGATTTACGTATTGTCCGAGCTACATCCTTTGGCGCGGCTCTTCAATATTTTACCGGTTCAAAGGCACATAATATAAAATTGCGCAATATAGCTAAGGCACGATCGATGAAACTCAACGAATACGGTTTATTTAAGGGTAAAAAGCAGATCGCCGGTAAAACTGAAGAAGGCATTTATCGTCGGCTGGGACTGGCTATGATCCCGCCTGAAATGCGTGAAGATCGTGGTGAAATCGAGATCGCCCAACCGGGCAATATCCCCAAATTAGTCGATCGTTCTGAGATTCTCGGCGACCTGCATATGCACTCATCCTATTCGGATTCCGAAGCAAAGATTCAAGAGCTAGCATTGCGCGCGACCAAGCTTGGTTATAAATATATTTTGATTGCCGATCATTCCAAATCTGCGTACTATGCCCATGGGCTTGAAATCGATCGTTTAAAAAAACAATGGCAAGAAATCGATCGGTTCAACCGTCAAATACCTGAAATAACAATACTCAAAGGCATTGAAGTCGATATTTTACCGAATGGGCGACTCGATTATCCAGACAACATTCTCAAACAATTCGATCTGGTGATCGCGTCGATACATCAGGGATTCAATCGCAATGCCACCGAGCGAATGATTACCGCGATGGAAAATCGACATGTTGATATAATCGGCCACCCAACTGGCCGGCTTATATCATCGCGCGAAGGGTATACAATCGATATCAATAAAATCATGGAGACGGCATCCATCACCGGCACCTGGCTTGAACTCAATGCCTTCTGGGATCGGCTGGATCTGAACGATATTCATCTTAAAACAGCAAAGGATACGGGCATAAAAATATCGATCGGGACCGATGCGCATTCGGTCGAAGGTCTTGATTGGATCAAATATGGTGTGGCGACGGCTCGTCGCGGCTGGCTTGAACCCGAAGATATTGTGAATACGTATACCCTTGATCGTCTTTTAAGATCGAGGAAAAAATAGCCGTTGTTATTGAACGTCTCTTTTAGATGACAGTCTTCGTAAAATCTCTTCAGCTGTTCCGGCAACAGCGCTGTCCCGATTACGCGTTGCCTGCGTGATGATATTTATTGCTTTTTCAGTGTTGATCGAAGCAAGCGCATTGAGCGCGCTGATCTTGGTCGGCTGTAACAAATGGCCCTTGATCAAAGCACCTTCCTGCAGTAGCCGCGCCAGAACATCCACCATTGAATCATCGCCGTGCATGCCGATCACTTCGATCACCCGGCGCCTGAAATCTTCTTCTTTAGCCTCGGGCAGAGTACGTTTGGATTTAAGCCAGCTGGCAATGACCGGCAGTTTCTCTCTTGCATCATCACGATCCAGAAACCTCATCGCCGCGAGTACAACTAGACGGCTCTCGCTATTTATTGCTTTCTTGATGTACACCTTAGCATCATCGCCGCTTATCTTGATCAAACTTTCAAAACAATCCAGTGTTACTTTTGGTTCAGGATCATCGATCAATGCAGCTAATTTCTCGATGGATGAAGAAGCTTTCAGTTCACCAAGTAAAAACACTGCGTTGCGGCGCACGAACCAATCGTCCGATGTCAATAACTTTTCGATCTCCGGGATCGCCTTTTCACCAATATTTATCAAAACATCGATTATCTTCATGCGCACCGCGCGATCGTCCGTTTCTTTAAGGGTACTCAGCAATAATGGCGATGCAAGATCAGCAAGCGAGACCATCGCCTCGCGAGCTTCAGTAAATGTACCAGGATCCCAGAGCAGAGAAACAAGATCAGTTATATAATTTTCATCCTTCATTTCACTGATCGCCCTGATCACTATCCGTTTGCGATCGAGTAATGTTGCATCTTTGCGCAGCATGTGCTTGCCGAACTTTCGAGATAGAAACTGGACAATATCATCTCTCATATTCTTTTTCAAATCAATATAGATATTTGTCATTGAACCTATTATCCGGCTGAAAAGGGATATTTCAGTTTCAGCATCGGCCATTGTATCCAGACGGTCGATCAGTAATTTCAATAATTCATCGTTCTTGGACTCACTGATCTTTTTGGCATAAACCAGCAATTCCTCAAGGGCTTTGGATCGTTCATTGGTATCAACGTCCCTTAATCTTGGGAATATCGATCGTATCTCATTTTCCAGGTTTTTCGACATGAATTTATCAGCAACACGTTCGCCGCCGGTTGTTTTCATCTCGCTCATCAATCGGCCGGCGATCTTTTCAAAATCGAGCTCCGGGACATTGACCCGAAGCGAGGAAAGTATCCCAGGCAAACGTGATCCGGTTACGTTCTTAAGAATATCCACGGTATCCTGTTCAAGGGTCGGGGTTTTTTCTTTAGCCTTATTCGTTATTATATCGATAAGATCTTCATCGGACATTGTCGGCACCAAACTCTTAAAAAGCACCGCGAGCTTTTTGTTCTCGATCTTGTATCTTACTATATTCTTCTTTATAGTTGGAGACAACGCAGCTAACATCCGCGAGAAAACCACTGAATATTCGTCCCAGCGCTGTTCCCCGAATTGATCGGCAATAAGCAATGCAAGTTTTTCCAGACCCCCGACGATCCGGTTGGTCTGGACATTTTCAGATTCGGTACCGGCAAGCCCGATACCAACCAAGAACCGGCTGAGATCCTGTACCCGGTCCTCATCGCTGATTGCCCCGGCACCAGACCCCATGGTCAGTGAATCAAGGAACTGATTCCAGTTCATCGAAACACCGGCGTTATCTGATGAGATCACTCCAACCCGGAATTTATTGATCTGCACGTTAGTAATACCGCGTGCCCGCACCAATGATACTATATCACCGTAGTCTGCGATATCGGCCGGTGAAGCTGCCATCGCGGTAAAGAATTCCTTAATATCATCTTCGTCGGAATTTACACTGAAAGTAATACTTTTAACATCCATTTGATTGAAACGATTGACCAAACTTTTTACGATCGGCAAGCGGCGCGAATCGAAGCGCTCGCTCTCGATCATGATCACATCCTCAACTATTACCATTGATATGGTTTCCTGTTCGATCGGAACCTCTTTCAGCAGAAGATGCAGTCTCTTGACAATCGGCATAAGAGAAGGGTGTCCTTTTGGATAGGTCCTGGTAATATTTATCCCAATCCCCATCTGTTTGATAAAATCAATGCAGAAAGCCTGAGATAATTCTCCCATGATTATGTCCCTTTAATAATATATTCATATGCCGGGATCGAAAGCGATCCATGCACAAACTCGCCAACTTCCTGAAATACGAAAAAAGATTTTGTCGAAGCATGCAGATTGCCGCATACAAGAACTGTATTGATCTCGGCATTCTTTTGAAGCGCCTGGCTTTTACGAAATCCCTGGGTGACGATAAAAACATCTTTAAGCTGACCTTTCATCTTGTATATCCACGCTGGTTCTTGAACGATCCCGATCTTCAAGCCAACTGTTTCTTTAAGATCCCGCTTCTTACCGATCGACAATAGTTCTTTTAAAAGATCATCCGCGGCGAGCAACGCCATATGAGGAGCAAAACCTGAGCCGCGCGGGTATCCAAAAATAACGACGATCTCATCGCCAATAATCTGATAAAGCATCCCCTTGTATTTCCCGATCGTTTTGACGAAATTCTCATAAACCTCATTGAGAAATCCCATGACCTCTTCGGCCATCATCTTTTCGCTCAGGCTCGTGAAGCCTGAGATATCGGCACGCATAAAAATCAAACGGTGCATCTCTAGCGGCAAACGCTGATCTATGCCAAGAAAAAAACCACAATGCGAGCAGAAGAATATCGGTTTTTCATTTTCATAACTGCATTTTGGGCATTTGGTCATGGATCAGATCTCCAGTAACTGCGCATATTCTGGACGCAAACCAAAGGTCTTTTTATTTTCGTTTTCGAGCTTCTGTTTGATGTCGTCATAAATGAATAGAGCCTTTCGCCCGTAGTATCGTGCCTTCTCTAGATCTTTCTGCTCAACAAATATACAGGTCATACGATATAGTGATTGCGCAATCAGTGGCGGCATTTTTGACTCCTCGGCGAGTTCCAGGGCAAGCTCGGCGTGGAATATTTTGTCATCCTCGATGAACTCGGACAGTATGATATGGCTGATGACCTCGATCTCCTTATTCCTGAGCTTCTGCGCTGATTTAAGGGCATTGGTGGCGAAATCGATCGCCCGATTTACATCTCGCTTACTTGTGGCAATGGTTGCTTTAATGATATTTATTTCGGTAAGCAGATTGTCAAGCATTACAAATCCGATCTTTCGATCAACTGTTTCCTGATAACTATCAGCCATTTTAATATTGTTCTGCAATGCAAAAACGTAGGCAAGTTTTAGACCCGATTTCTGATATATTTCAAAATTCCCGATATCATCCGCCATTTGCAGGCATTCTGAAAACAATCCCTGGGCTTTTTCAAGATCCCAGATCTGTAATTTAAGTTCCCCGGTCAAATAGAGATTCCTTAACCGCCACCGGATCTCCTCTTTCGTAATCAGATTTTCCGCAGCATAGTCAAGATAATTGAATGCCTTTTCAAAATTGCCGAGTTGCCCGTGAAGCCGTGCTAAATTATATAGACATATTATCTCGTTCTTGACTATTTCCTTGCTGCGCGCAGTGTTCCAGCTCATATTATAATGTAGAATGCTCTTTTCATATTCATAAAGTTTTTGGTAAAGAGCTCCGAGATCGACATAAAGTATCGATAACATATCCACCATATCCTCATTGCATTTGTCAACCGCAGCATGCAGTATCTCTTCGGCTTTTTTGAGATTACTGAGCATTGTAAGCGCATAACCATATCGTTCCATAAACTGGATCTCATAATCGCGATCCGTGTCTTCAATCGAACTCTCCAAACCTTCGATCGCGGCTTTTTCCATCTTCTGAAAATCGCTGTTTATATCATATATATCCGCCAGCCCAAGCAATACATCCCGCATTAATTTATTACTAACGTCTTCTCTATTATCTCTGCGGATAATGTTGATATTATTGTAAAATCGAAGCGCTTGTTCAAAGGCGTAAAGATTGCGGGCTTTGTCGCCTGCTAATTTAAAATAATCCGCCGCCTTGCCAAAACTTTCGCAGCTTAAATAATGATGAGCAATCGCTTCGTAATAATCTGAAATTTGTTCCGCAAATAAATGTTCAAAAAGATCGGCGATTTTTCGATGCACTTCCTTACGTTTCCTCAAAGGAAGAATGGTATAAGCCGCATCTTTTAGTAAATTATGACGAAATACATAGGTGGGTTCTCCGTCAGTCCTCGCCGATACGATATATCCTTCCGCAACCAGATAATTTAATTTATCCCTAAGTCCGTCGGTTTCAGTGATTTTCTCAAGCATCCTCTCGCTAAAATTATAACCGATCACTGAGGCGTAATCGATTATCAAACGGTAGGTTCCAGGCAGCGAATCGATCGTCGACATGACCACACCATAGAGATCATCCAGGAATGGCAGACGCTGATCCTTGACTAAAATCCACCGGTCTTTGACCTTTTTTAACGTCTGCGACCGAGTCGTATTACGAATCGCTTCGATCGTAAAAAGGGGGTTACCGCCAGCTGACTTATATACGAAATCAACGACGATATCATCGATATCACCAAGCAGTGACCGGATAAGACCGACGGTTTCTTGCTGGGAAAGAGGAGTTAGATTAATTTCATCGACACTGATGTCAATATTGGCAGCAAAATGTTTCGAAGCGTTAACCATCAGAAACATTAGGGCCTCATTCTTCAATTCAGAGATCAAGTAAGTTATAAGATATTGGGACATCGTGTCGGCACGGTTGAATTCTTCAAAGATCATTATCAATGGTTTTCCACGGCTTTCGAACTGGATCAGATTCTTCACTGCGATATAGATCTCCTCATTGATCGTGATCATCTCATCCTGCCGCAGCCGTTTAAGGTCAGTTATATATAGATGACTTACGCCCCGCGCGATCACGATCGGTAATCCCTGCCGTACAATCACCTCATTGATCTTACGTTCAATTGTTTCCCGCGTATCAGTATCATTGATCTTAAAGTATGCTCTGAATAATATATTAAAAGCAAAATACGGCGCTGGCACGTCAACCGAACAATGGGTTTCAATCACGTTGAAACGCTTATCCGGCAAAATTCGTTTCTGAAATTCTTCTTTCAACCGTGTTTTGCCGATACCCATTTGCCCGGCAATACTGCATAAACGTACTTGTTTGCGCTGTATCGATTCGGCGATCTCGAGCAGACGTCCCAGCTCTGATTCGCGACCGAAAAAAGGAACCTTGGATCCGGCCATGATGCGGCTTTCCTGCTTTACCGATTTTAGAAGATAAATGTCAACCTTTTCTTTTCTACCTTTGACACTGCGTTCTCCAAGATGTTCCACTTCAACAATATCGGCGATATGAGCATGACTGCTATCGCTGATCGCGATCTCATTCGATGGGCACATATCAGCCAGACGGGCCGCGGTATTGATCGTATCGCCGATCACGGTAACGATTGCTTCATCTTTTAGAACGGTTCCGAAAAATGCTCGGCCGGTATTTATCCCAATCCTGATACTGATTTCATTATACAGTGACCGCTCCTGTTTTTTTCTTATCCACCATTCTTTAATCTGCCACGCACTGCGAACTGCCCGAAAGGTATCATCGGGATGGGCTTTGGGCGCACCAAAGATCCCAAGCACCCGGTCGTCCGGCAAGATATAGTTCGCCGTGCCGTCGAACCCTTGAATAATCTCTTTCACATCGATCAGACATTCCCTTAAATGCACCAGAATTTCGCTTTCGACATGATCGAGCATCAGCCGCTCAAACCCGTTGAAATTCACAAAAACGACCGTCATCATTCTGATCTCACCGCCCCAGACTTTCATTCGTTCAGACACTGATGTCTGTCTTTCGGAGATCAAAGATAATCCGCAATTTGTGCAGAAAATTGCATCTTCTTGGGTAATTGGAAAATCACATGACGGACAATTTTTCATAATTTCGCTCTTAATGCACGATGTTTAAACCTCAATTTCACTTATACTCGAATTATAGACATATCGTACATCTTGTCAAGAAACAGAATGCGTTATGAACGACTGTGTTGCACTATGCTGGAGGTATTGTATAATTGTACGGACAAAATGAAAAATATTAAAGAATACACCCTTCTGGAATTGACCGACATTCTGACCAAAATGGGATTCGAAAAATATCGTGCCCAACAGTTATTTAAGTGGTTATGGCAAAGACATAAGCTCGAATTCAGTTCAATGACCGATCTGGCAAAAGATTTCCGTAAA
>MEUM01000032.1 GCA_001771735.1 Caldifarciminota bacterium RBG_13_43_14
AATGTCGGACTCAATGATAAGTACGGCGGCGATTTCCTGATCAATTACCGCGGCACGATCTACACGGCGTATATGTCAATCAATTATAATAATTGGTCATTTAGTGGTGAAGGGGAATCTGAAAATCGTACTTACAACGGTGATACGACCTCATACATTCTATCGCGAGGCACATCAAGTTTTAGGCACAACCCATTTGGACTCCGGGGCGGCATCGACCTGAATCTAAGCACCCAGAATCGTTTAAGCCTTGGCGGACAATATAGCAAGCGGTCAATGAGCCGAACCAGCAATAATGATCATGATGAGTGGACCGATCCCGGCAATATTCATGATATTTATATCAGTCAGGACAGCAGCCAGCATAGTCATGATTTTTATTCTCTGAATGCTGATTATGTGCATCATTTTATGCCCAAGGATCACGACCTGTCGGCTCAAGTTGACATAACCCGGCGGCATAGCCGAGAAGAGTCGTGGTATGAGCTCGTGGATGCGAATAACTCCATCTTTGATGGTCAGCTCAGTAGTGAAGAAACGCCGGCAACAATATTGCGCCTGAAATTCGACTACACGCTGCCTTTCAATAAAAACAATAAGTTTGAAACCGGTTATCAAAGCCGTATCAACCGTTCCGGGGCAACATATGATGTCTATACCTATGATACGCTGGTCCGCGATTACCTATTCAATCCCGAATACAGTAACACGACCGATTATGAGCGGGAAATCCATTCTTTATACGGGCTATATTCCGGTAAATACGGCAATCTCGGCTATCAGGGAGGACTGCGTGGTGAATATGAGAACCGGAAGATCGAGTTGATCGGAGAGAACGCTATATACCCGATTGACCACGTGGATTATTTTCCGACCGTGCATGTTTCCTATCAATTTACCGGCGGACATCAGTTAATGGCGAGTTATGCACGCCGTATCGAGCGTGCACGAATGTGGTGGCTTGAGCCATTCCTTACCTGGATGGATGCCAATAACGTACGCCGGGGGAATCCTGCTCTTAGACCGGAAAACATTGACTCTTATGAACTTGGATTCCAGACTTTGATCGGTAGAAGCTCGCTCTCGATCGAGGCCTATCATCGCATCACCCACAACAAAGTTGAGCAGACCAGCATTTTGTATGACGATGATATTATCCTGCGGACGGTCGAAAATATCGGTACTGACTATTCAACCGGTATCGAGTTAATGATGGATCTGAAATTCTTAAAATGGTGGAACCCAAACCTGATGCTCAATCTTTATGATTATCGCATTCATGGTGAATTGTATGAAGAACCCATTGCGCGGGAAGATATGAACTGGGGGCTGCGCTTGAATAACGAGTTCAAACCGTTCGAGAATACCAAGATACAGTTGAATGGAAGATATAGTAGTCCGTCGATCACAGCTCAGGGTGAACGAAGCGGATTTTTCATGACCGATGCCGCGATTAAACAGGAGTTTTTTGGCCGCAGACTTACTGCGACTCTACAGGTGCGGGATCTGTTGGGTTCAGTGGCTCATGAAAATACAACCGAGAGCAGCGACTTTTATTCTCACAGCAGTTTTACCCGAGAATCACCGGTTATTATGCTTAATATCAGCTACAACTTCAATGATTATAAGCCTAAACGCCGTGAGGAAAACAATCAGATCGAAGTCGAGAGCATTGAAGAATATTAAATTATTTGATAATTATCCTCTTTTACTCAACTACAAGGAACTTTGTGCTTGAATAATACCGTTTTTTATAATCCCCCTTATTCCCCCTTTAGAAAAGGGGGAATAAGGGGGATTTGTTTTTCAGACGATTTCTGTAGATAATTATCAGTAGTTATTCTATTTTTCCGGTGGACTCAGTTTCTTGCCTTTCTTATCAATCTTTTCCTGAATATTACTATCCGGCATTGTAACCGGTGCCATGGTTTTGGCGGTCAATGCCTTGATAAAAGCTTCAAGATCGATATTGGTCGCCGCCTTCAACTGTTCGAATAAATTGACCATTGCTGCGGGCATCGCGTTCATGGTCCGCGCAAGCGGACCTCCCTTACCGTCACCACCCGAGTCGATCACCACAACTTTATCGATCTTCATGCTGGAAGCAGCATATGCAGCCTGTTCCATCATTACCTTCATCGCATCCAGGGTGTTCATGAAATTCGCCGCGTCGCCATACTTTTCCCAGGCCTGAGCTTTCATTTTTAAACCTTCAGCTTCTTTTTCCAGTTTTAGCTTTATCACTTCGGCTTCAGCGGTTCCGATCTTCAGTTTTGCCTGAGCCTCGGCTTCGGCTTTTTTCAAAATCGCACCAGCTTCACCTTCCGCGATCTTAATAATGCGCTGTCTTTCTGCATCGGCCGGCACGACCTTTTCTGCGATCCATCTCTTTTCTTCAGCAATAATCCTTTCGGTCTGCACTCTTTGCAGTGCTTTTTGCTCCGCTTCCTGTATCTTAACCTCTTCCGCAACAACCGATTGCCGGGCAATCGCCTGGGCTTTCGGACCTTCCTGCTCAGCGGTTTTTTGCGCTTTCAAAGTCTGACCGAAATAATCGGCCTTTGCCACGTCACGGCCTTTTTCCGCTTCGGCGATCTGTCTTTCCTGTTCAGCTTTTACCACCTGTCCTTCTCGGATCGCGATCGATGATTTTTTAACCGAATCGCGGTCAGCTTCTGCTTCACCGATCTCGGCATCTCGCTTGACTTCAGCGGCTCTTTTTCTTCCCAGGTTCTCGAGATAGTTCTTTTCATCGCTGATCGTCTGAATATTTATAATGTCAATCAATACCCCGATCTTATCCAATTCCTGGCCAGATTGTTTAAGAATCGATGAAACAAAATCGTCACGTTCGCGATAAAGCTGTTCTACGGTTAAGGTGCCAATTATATCTCTAAGCTGACCTTCAAGCGTTTCTTTGATTATGTTTTTAACTTCTTCAGGATCGCAACCAAGAAATCTTTCGATCGCTCGAGCTAGAGCTTCGGTTTCGCTGTTTATCTTAACATTAGCAACTGCATCGATATTGACCGGTACGCCTTCGAGCGAATATGCGTTAGCGACCTTAACATCAATGCTCATTAATTTGAGTGAGATTCGGTTATACTTCTGCAGCACCGGAATCGTGAATATAGCACCGCCGATCACTGCGGTCCACCCTCTTCTAATATATGCCGGTTTACCGTCCGGTCCAAGTTTTGGTTGTTTGGTCACCGGATCAATAACCATCACTTTATATTTCAAGCCTCCGCCATAAACGATAAGCGCTTCATCCGGACCCGCTTTCCGGTAATTGCGCGCCCATAGACTGAGGAACATCAATAAACCAACAACTAATATTGCAATGCCAAAAGCCGAAAGCATGATAATCCTCCTTTTATGTTTTTTACACTTTTTTCTTTTCAACTATGCAGGTACTTGCCACAACGCTTTTAACGATTACCACTTCTCCTCTTCCAAAAGATTGTTTTGGTTCGGCCGCTTGTGCGCTGACATACTTTTCCAGTCCGGTGTTCGGACACCTCACCTTGATTTCGCCGATCCCGCCGGGAGGAATTTTCTGCGTAACCATGGCATCACAATCAATCAGAGAATCGATCGAAAACTGAGTGGTCACCTGCTGTTTCCATAATATTTTTAGAATTTGATATGCAACAAAATAACATATAAGAGCACCGATCAGAGCCACCAGGATCGCCAGTATATTGGTCGAGTTAAAAGCCTTCATCGCAATGATGCCGAATATACCAAATCCAAGCACAAAAAAGAGCAGTAACCGGACACTTAACATACTTGGACCGGCATCGGCAGCAACATCATGTCCAGCATCGACCTCGGCCTCGCCGCCGAGATCAAATTCATGTTCAAAACCAAGGGCTAACAGGAGCGCCAGACCGACAAAAGAGCCAATCGCAAGCCCGATAAATACAATTAACATTCAAACCTCCTTATTTTTTTGCAGTGCAGAATCAATGAGTTTTTTGGAGTCATCATATATACCAATATCTATTATAATTGCGCAGTAAACCAAGTCAAGGTGCGAAAGAGTTCATAACTGCACATTGACAATCAACAAATCCAAATTACAATATAACAGCAGGAGGTAATATGGATCGTCGAGAGTTTTTAAGATTATTGATTGCCGGAGGTGCCGGTTCATTGTTGACCCGGTCATTTGGTCAGAACCTGCCGACTGTTTTCCGGTCCCTTCGATATCTGCCGCCACCCCAGATCAACACGTTTTCATCTGAGATCGTTCTCAATACACGCCGGTCTTATCATAGCGGTTACAGCGGCACTTTGTCCGATCAGATCCTGGCCAACATTTTGTGGGCAGCCTCCAGGGCACCATTGATCGGATCCAACCGGGTGATCTATGCAGCCCGTTCCGACAATCTATACCGGTACGATGAAGCAGCACACGATATTGTTCTGCACCTTTCGGGCAATCATATGTCCGAAAGCAACTGTGCTTTCGAAGTAGGAGTAGGCAGCGATCTAGCTGAGGATGCTGGAATGGCCTTGCACTATGCACACCTGGCATCGATCGCTTTCTGGACTACGACCAGTGATCAGCCGATGGGTTGCCCAAAAGAAAGCGCCCGGACCAATGCTCAAAGCAACTGGAGCCCGGCCCACACCATACAAATGGTCAATTGCCACGGTCGAATGCCCACGGTCAGCGGAATAACTAATCAGCTTGTGGCCGTATCATCCAATGGTAGTTTGCCGGATCCATCAACTGATGGTCCGGTTATTCTTGAGAACGGGCTCGCAAACTTGAATTATGGAAATCAATTTTCGAGTACTGACTTGAGCCTGGCCGAGATATCGCAACTTGCCTGGGCGTCTTATGGCAATACTCCGCATAACGCGTCTGGCGGACGCGCGGCGCTGACTGCGGCCTCAGCCGTGGCGAATTACTATCTGACTGGACGTATCTATATTGTAAGACCCGAAGGAGTGGAACGCTATCATATTCGTTTGCCTGGAGGATCGACCACTTCGCGAGATCATCGCATCGAAAGAGTAACTGACGGCGATCGAAGACCGCAGCTGAGAACGGCTGTGGCGCGTATACCTCTATCGGCTCCGCTTTATTTTGTTTTCTGCACCGCGACGGCTAGTCGCTATCAGTTGCTGGAAGCCGGTTATTGCGCGGCAAGCGCATTACTACAAGCGACATCGTTGAATCTACAGGGATATTCAACTGCGAATTTCAATTCTTCTGAGCGCACCGCGATCATAAATGCCCTGGGCATACCCTCAGCGGATCTGCCATTGTTGGTTTTTTCAGCCGGACAGCCACTGGTAGGTATCGGTGAAAACAAACAGGATGCGGCAATGCATATAACCGCAACACCAAATCCATTTGAAACCAGCACCAGGATAAGCTATAGCCTGAAAAACATGTCGCCGGTAAAACTTGTGATTTATGATCAATCCGGCCGGCTGGTGAAAGTGCTGGCGGATCGAACTCAAACTCATGGTCATTATCACGTTGTGTGGAACGGAAAAAACAAAGAAAATAGATCTGTACCTAAAGGCATTTATTTTTTAACTTTGAAAGCGGGTTCGATCGAGCATAGAGAAAAGCTGATTAAGATATAAACTTGACTAATCGTTAAAAAAAGAATATAATTCCCTACGGGTTATCGAGGAGGAAAAATGAAAAAATATTTATTAGCTACTTTCTTGATATTATTATTTATCGGTTGTACTCAGGATCCAATCCTCGGACAATGGGAAAGATATGGTGATGAAGCCGCAGGATCAGTAGTGCTCGTTCAACCGGCCGGCGATAAATTCGACGGTAGATTGATCTGGGTTGATGGAATTTTAAAAGATCTTGGTTTTTACGAAAATGATATTAAATGGCGCGACATTCTGGCGGTCGGTCCTAATCGCTGGCGTGGCAAGGATCTGATCAAGATCGTTGATGCCAATGGCATAATCAAGGAAGTGGAGTATAAAGACGTTTATTTTACGCTCATGGGTGATGGAACTTTAGAAATAAGAAAATTTGCCCGTGAAGAAGAGATCGTTGGTACTGAACAAAAATGGCGTAAAATCCAATAAGGGATTTCTGAAATAAATTCAGAATGACAATCCCCCTAACTCTACCCCTCTCCCCTTAGATGGGGAGAGGGGGTATTTTTTTCTGTTACCTGTCATCAACTATCGGTAACCTGTCTTATTTTCCTTTTATCAGCGAAAATGCCTCGGCCCGCGTCGGTGCCGATTTCATCGCGCCGCGTATTGCCGACGTCACGGTCAGGGTGCCGGGTTTTTTCACACCGATCATGGACAGACAAAGATGCTCGGCCTCGATCACAATCAACACACCGAGCGGTTTCAAATGCTGCATGAAAAAATCAGCGATCTCATGGGTCAACCGTTCCTGCACGATCGGTCTTTTCGCCATCACATCGAGCACGCGCACCAAGCTTGAAAAACCCGTGATACAATTATTTTTAGGGATATACACAATATGGGCTTTACCAAAAAAAGGCAGCAAATGATGTTCGCATACTGAATAGAACGGTATATCTTTGATGATTATCATTTCATCTTCATTTTTTGCCTGGTAGGTCTTAAGCTCCCGCTTCGGATCGCGCGTGATACCGGCAAATATCTCCTCATACATCTGCGCAATGCGACGGGGTGTTTCTTTCAAACCATCTCGATCCGGATTGTCACCGATCGCTTCAATGATCATCCGGACTGCTTTTTCAATTCTTTTTTTGTCTATTTTTTCCGGTTGTTTTTCCATTTTCTTTTAAGATCACATCGATCTCCTCGCCGCTCAATATCTCTTTCTCAAGCAGCTTTTGAGCCAGAACCTTGAGATTAGCCAGATCCTTCTTTATTATCGACTCAGCTTTTGCGGCTGCTTCAGTGACTATCCTCTTGATCTCATCATCGATATCCCGAGCCGTTTCTTCCGAATAATCGCGATGCATACCGATCTCCCGGCCCAAAAATATTTCCTCCTGCTTTTCACCGAGAGTAAGAGGACCGATCTTCTCGCTCATCCCCCATTCGCAAACCATTTTACGGGCAAGCTTGGTCGCTTTTTCAATATCGTTGCCCGCGCCGGTTGACAGATCACCCAGCACGAGTTTCTCAGCTGCCCGACCGCCCAGCATGAAGGCAAGCTGGTTAAGACAATATGTTTTTGAATAAGTACGGCGCTCGTCGATCGGCAAGGCCTGAGTAAGTCCCAATGCCATGCCGCGCGGGATTATCGTAACTTTGTGTATCGGATCCATTCCCGGCAACGATCTCGCGACCAGCACGTGACCGCCCTCATGATAGGCAGTAAGCCTCTTTTCATCATCAGATATAAGCAGGCTTTTACGTTCAACTCCCATTAAGATTTTATCTTTCGCTTCTTCAAATTCAACCATCATTATCTTCTGCTTGTTATTACGCGCCGCCAGCAGCGCTGCTTCATTGACCAAATTCGCAAGATCAGCGCCTGAAAATCCAGGTGTGCCGCGGGCTAGTACTTCAAGATTAACATCCTTATCCAATGGTTTTTTACGGGTATGAACCTTTAATATACCTAAGCGGCCGCGTACATCCGGACGATCAAGCACGACCACCCGGTCAAAGCGCCCGGGTCGGAGCAAAGCCGGATCAAGAATATCAGGGCGATTGGTCGCGGCCATTAAGATTATGCCTTCATTGGTTTCAAAACCATCCATTTCGACCAATAACTGGTTCAATGTCTGCTCCCTTTCATCATGACCACCGCCTAATCCGGCGCCGCGCAATCGGCCGACGGCATCGATTTCATCGATAAAAATGATACAGGGTGAATTACGCTTGGCCTGATCAAAAAGATCACGTACCCGGGAAGCCCCGACACCAACGAACATTTCAACAAAATTCGACCCGCTTATCGAAATAAATGGAACTTTTGCCTCACCCGCAACCGCACGCGCCATTAAAGTCTTGCCCGTACCGGGCGGTCCGAGTAAAAGCACGCCCTTGGGAATACGCCCGCCCAGTCGTGTAAACTTGCGCGGATCGCGTAAAAATTCGATAACCTCTTCTAATTCCTGCTTTGCCTCCTCGACTCCAGCAACATCATCAAAGGTCGCAGAAGTTTTGTTCTCAAGTATCACTTTAGCCCGGCTGCGGCCAAAACCCAGCGCCCGGTTCTGACCGGATTGCATTTGCCGGATAAAAAATACCCAGACTCCGATTAACAATATCCAGGGGAGAACACTAAGCACAATACTGCCCCAGCTGGAACGCTGCTTGGCAACAACTTCAACATTGAATTTTACCAGTTCATTGGCCAGGTCAGGATCTTCGAAGGGCATCAGGGTAGTGAAATCGGTGAAATTCTGTTTATCTCCCAAAGAGATCGATGCCTTGAATCTGCCGCGTATTGACCGGTCGGTTAGCGTCACCTCTTTAACATTTTTGCCTCTCATTTCACGCAGAAATATCGAATATGGTATTTCAATTGATTTTGGTCCTCGATTTATGAATTGCAGGGCGATTATCACCGCGATCAGTATCGCAGTCCAGACTATAACTGTTTGCAGGGCACGCCGGCGCTGCGGTTCTTTACTTACCATCGTACACTCCTATATATGGAAGATTCCGGTATTGATTATCATAATCAAGCCCATATCCAACCACGAAGACCGGCGGAATATTGAACCCGACATAGGTCAGCGGAATATCAACCATCCGCTCCTCTTTTTTATTCAGTAATGTGCATATCGCAAGGCTGCGCGGATGCCTGGTCTTCAAATTTTCAATAATATAATTTAGAGTTCTTCCTGAGTCAACAATATCTTCGACGACAATTATGTCCCGGTCTTCAATATTGATCGCAAGATCCTGTATGATCTTGACAACACCGCTCGATGCCTTGCCATTATAGCTTGATATCGCCAGAAAATCGATCTCAAGCGGAATTTCAATCGACCGTAATAAATCGGCAAGAAAAACAAACGCGCCTTTTAGTATGCCGACCATAACTGGATTCTTATTGGCATAATCATGATTGATCTGCGCGCCAATTTTCTTTATCTTTTCTTTTATCGTATTCTCTTCAATCAATATATTCAAAATTCACCACCAGAACTTTTTTTGTATCCTTTTTCACAAAAGCCCGATAAGCTCTTTTTATACCCAAAACCCACAAAATACCCTTGCGGTCGCATAGCAAAATCGGTGCTTTACGCAGTAAATAAGGTACTTTCTTTTCCTGAAATACTTTTTTCAGCTTCACCCGACCCGACTTGATCACCAAATTATCGCCTTCCCGCCTTGTCCTTATC
>MEUM01000033.1:0-1271 GCA_001771735.1 Caldifarciminota bacterium RBG_13_43_14
AGCATTCACGCTTGTCCATGAATTATTAACGGCTCTTATGTTATAGCCGGAATCAACTTTCAAATCCACCATCCATTGCATGGCAGCAAGTATCGACCAATAAGGATTTCCTCCATTAAAAACTTTTGCACTAATGATTTTTACATCTGGTGCGACACCGATATCTTCAGTAAATGAACCCACACCATCACCACCACATATGATGCCAGCAGTATAGGTTCCGTGACCGTGGTCATCAAAAGGATTTGGCTGGTTAAGTACAAAATCTTTCCACTTGCCGCTCCAATTACCTGCCAACGCAGGATGGGATGTGTCAATGCCTGTATCAATATGCCCGATGAAAATATTCTCCCCAGTATATCCCGCTGCCCAGCAGGAATCAGCCATTATTTTCTGTATGTTCCACTCAATGGCACGGCAGGGAATCTCCTTTCCCTTTTCAATCGGCGGTAATTCTATTTTTGCATTGTGCGAGACAAACCAGACATCATTCCTGGCGGCAATCCTTTCTATGATATCTTTAGTCGCTCTCATATGAAACCCATTGAAGACCCAGAATTGTTTAATATCCTCTACTTTCTCGGAAAATTGTTTTAGATAATCAATAAGCGGCTGCTGACTTATCTGAGCGACCTCCTTGAATATTTTGGCTTTTTCTTGAATTGACAGGTTTTCAATTTCTTCATAAGGATATCGCTGGAACATATGCACGATGACATAAATTTTTTCGCTTTCATTCGCAGTTTCTAACTGTGACTTTAATTCTGAAGTCAATATTCCTTCAAAAGGAAGTTGTAAAAAAATAGAAAAAATTAAAAACCAACACATATTATTATCCCTCTCTATCCCGTATAATAATAATTGGAAAAAGCAGTATGTCAACCCCAAAGTTTATCGATGTTATCAGGCAGCGCTCCATTAAGATCGAATAAAACAGCTTTTATCATTTAGTGCATTTGTTCGACCTGTTTAATAATGTTCTCAAGACTGGCCAATGCGTGACTGACCTCGCCAACTTTTAAATAATAAGTTCGGCTACGCCAGAAAACCTCATAGCGTACTAGGTCGATATTGCGCAACGCGCGTAAAACCTGAGAAACCGTTGGCATGCTGACGCCCAGTTCCCGGGCAAGCTGTTCGGGTGTCCTCGGACCATTATTCAATAAATGAAGCGTTTCATATGCGGTCGGATTGCCCAGGACTCGGCAAATGCGCGATGCCCGGTATCTCCTCTCCGGTATTTTCTTTTTAGCCATTTTTTATTATATCTC
>MEUM01000033.1:1316-1529 GCA_001771735.1 Caldifarciminota bacterium RBG_13_43_14
CAACAATAATGATCTTTCATAAATCTTTCAATATCGGAGATTAAAATATAATTTATGGGAATGAGACAATTTGAATACAGATTTTCTGAGCAAAAATGAATCTATGATTTTATAGGCCGATGTGTTTAAAAGTTCCTAAGTTTAAAGGTTCATAGTCTCATGGGTTCATATCTCCATATCCCTTTGCAGGCTCAATGCCCGTTCCAGATCGAT
>MEUM01000033.1:1540-2301 GCA_001771735.1 Caldifarciminota bacterium RBG_13_43_14
GTCCGGCTTCGATTAATATCTGACCGATAAGCTGCGATGATTTTTCATTGAATTGTTTTTTGCGGGCCTCAATTACTTCGCGCGAGGTCAGAACACCCAGATCTTTAAGGATCTGACCGATAAGGAAATGATTATTCGACACAGTCTACCTCCTTTCTTGATCGCCGCCATCTTTAATATCTCCGATAGGAAGAGGGCAGGTGGGTGTCCTGCCCTCTTTGGTCTAAGGAGAGGCTATGAGGTAAATCTATTTTATCTAATTAACACGATCTTTTCAATATGTTCGCATTTATCGCCTTGATCAACGGTAAAATGCACGAAGTAAACTCCAGCTGAAACATTTCGGTTATGATCATCAGTGCGGTTCCAGGAAAGAACCGATTCATGATTCATGATACAGGATTCAAGATTTTTACTTAAATCCCTGACCACTCTACCGGCTGCATCATAGATCTTCAACGACATTTCAGATTGAGGATTTTGGATTTCGAATTGGATATTGGTTTTATTTCTGAACACGGTCGGATAAACCGCAAAACTGATCATCCTGTTCTTAGCCAGCTCTTTCACGCCGACAATTCTGATCGTAAATGAATAATAGCCATCGCCGGGCGCGCCGACCGGGTCACAACCACTGTTAGGTGTTGTCCAGCGATCCCTTCCCCAAAGATAATAGTCGACCGTATCATACATTGACTGCGCCGGTATTGTCGCCCGGTAAAGATTATTACCCTGATGAGTCATAACCAGACGTATCCACG
>MEUM01000033.1:2312-5282 GCA_001771735.1 Caldifarciminota bacterium RBG_13_43_14
ACCCGGTAATACAAATACACCGAATCAACTCCTGACATATCAGTGACCGTTGATTGCACCGGAAATGGACCGGTAAAATTAGTATCGGGCCAATCAGTAGTGTTATCGAAATATGGCGGAGCATTATCCGTCGGTGTCATGATCCTGAAATCATCTAGATACCAGTCAGTATAATCCTGGAAAAATGTATACCCGTCAATATAAAAGCGAACTTTAACATTATTCGATGAAGGTAAAGAGAAATTTTCTTCGGTCCAGGGCATGGAATTCCCAGACAACCAATCATATGCCCATAATGCAGTCCAGGTAGAACCATTATCGGTCGAAACATGTATTGCCGCGCTATCCATGAAAATACCGCTTTCAAAATCATAGCGATGCCATAATGATAATTGAGGATTGCTATACGAACTCAAATTGACCGCATTTCTTAAGGTCAGTTGGGTTGCAGCATCAAGCACTGCACCGCTGTATGCCGAATGGGTCGGCGAATGTGATTGGGCCGTAGATCTTACCCAGTTGCCATTTAGATCCCAATAATTTAGGAAAGAATCAATGCCGCCGCCATATTCAAAATCATCTTCATAGATCACGGTTGGCAATGGCGGATCGCCGATCTCAATATTATAGAATACAGTATCATTAAAGTCGAGGCTGTCATGCTGGCCATCGGCATGTATGATCAAACCGATACGGGCAATATGTCCCGGCGGAGTCAGATTATGGGCATTTATCACGTATAAATCGCCGCTATTCGATGCCGTATCATTGGGCGCCAAATTACCGAATAAATGATAGGGATTGTTCACGGTCACGAAATTGTCAAAAGATTCAAGCGCTCCGTCCGTATTATTAGCATCAGCGCCACCAATGTTTTTTACCCGGACGAATACATTTCCGCTCTGACCTGGATTAATATCAGGGATGGTTTTATCAACGATCGAGATCCATGGCTGATCCATGGTTGGCGTGCCATTAAGCGAACGCCATACATTGAGCCTTCCCCAACCATAATTATTATTTGGATAGGGCGCGCCACCGGCCGGCTCCTCGACATTGTCGAGCAGTATCTCATACATCATAGTTGGAGTCAGGTTTTGATTCTTCTGACTGATAATGCCGATCGCGCCGCATACATGCGGGGTTGCCATTGATGTTCCGTTCCATGATTCATAATTACCACCGGGCGTGCAGGAACGCACATTGACTCCGGGAGCTGAGATCTGAGGCTTAATCAAATTCCAATCATCGCGGAACCAGGTGCTTGGATCATTAAACGGCGCGATATTTGGCGCTGGACCGCGTGACGAGAAAGATGCGATCGCGTCGTTATTGTCAGTTGCGCCAACACCGACGACATTGGAATTAGCGGCCGGGCAACCGACCGTGTTGGGATTCGGACCGCTATTACCATTAGCAAATACCGGTAGTATACCCACTGATTTATAAGTACGCATAACGGGAAAGAAAAATGTATCCGAAGCGTTTGAACCGGTCCAGGAATTTGACACTGCTTTGATGTCGACCGAATCTTTCAAATCGACCATGAATTGCAACCCTTCGAGGCATTGATCATAACTTCCAGATCCGCCCGAATTCAAAACCTTGGCCGCGACAAAAGTAGCACCGGGTGCAACCCCAATATCATTGGTAAAAGGACCAAAACCATCTCCACCCATTATCGTGCCCATGCAATGCGTGCCATGCCCATGATCATCGTATGGTGTGCTCGAAGGCGGCAATCCAGTTGCAACTTTAAAATATCCAGTCCATTTATTTGCTAATGCCGGATGCGTATAATCAACGCCGGTATCAGTAAGCCCAAGGATAACGCCCTGACCGGTAAAACCAGCGGTCCAGCAAGAATCAGCCATCACTTTTTGAATATTCCATTCTATTGCCCGGGTCGAAACCGCTGGTGCAGTACCGGGTTCAACAATAATATGCACTTCGCCATTATGTGAGATCCAACCCACATCCGGATGTTTGGCGAGTTCTTGTATCACCCTTGGTGTTGCCCGTACATGGAATGCGTTGGCAACATAGAATCTTTGCTCAACAACTGCCTCGTTTGTCCTGGTCTCCAACCAGGCTATCACCTCGACCTGACTCAGGTTTGCGATCTGCTTGAATACCGATATACGATCACTGATACTCAAAGCCTCAATTTCCTCATAAGGGTAGGTCTCTTTCATGAACACAATGCAAGAAACCATTTCATCAGGCCGCGCATTGGTTATTTGCTGCCGCAGTTCGCCGCTAATATTACCGGCGGCAATTAATGGCAGCATGACCAGAAAGAGCACAGCACATATGCGCATAAATACCTCCTCTTTATGATGTACATACCCACCGAACCGTAAAATTACCGTTCCAAGATTTAAGTCATGAAAATATGTTTCTTTGTGCATAACTATATAATATAATAGATTATGTCATTCTAATTAATAAATATTCAATAAATATCTTTTAATATCGTGAGTTATCATATAGTATAACCGAGTATTGACAAAAGTATTGATCTGTGGTATTATTTTTCCTAAAATTGCAAACATGAGCCATGGTATAGATAATAGAATAAAAGCGGTAGAAGCATATAACAAGGCCAAAGATTTAAAGGCCATTTCAAAAAAATATTCAATTGATGTGTCGACTCTATGGCGATGGACCAAGTGGTATAGCCAATTAAAAAATGAAAATGTTGATAAAGATCATAATCGTAAAGCTTTTGATATTGAGATAATGATGTTAAAAGAAAAAAAACCAAACCTTACCCTGCATCAAGCATGTAATATCCTTGCCCGGAAGGGAAAAAAACTGTCGGTAAAAAAAATCTATGGCATATGGAAGAAATACGGATTGATCGCCCGTTCACCTGAAACACCGTTTGCCGCGTTCGGACCGCTGACCAAAGAATCCGGAGAAACAATCGCCAAAGTGAAGTTGTTACTAAAGGAAAATAAAACCGAA
>MEUM01000033.1:5303-5497 GCA_001771735.1 Caldifarciminota bacterium RBG_13_43_14
AAATTAATAAATGAAATGCCGTCGTATCCAGATAATCACGAATCGATATTGCTTCAAATACCGGACAAATATTTATCCTGGCGCCGCCGCCTTGATAAACTGGATGCTGAATTCGTAACAACTCCTAAACCAGTATTATATAAGAAAATACAGAAGATCCGTTCTAATCTTATAACCCAAGGCAGAAATTACTC
>MEUM01000033.1:5641-5788 GCA_001771735.1 Caldifarciminota bacterium RBG_13_43_14
TGGCACTGCCTATGCCGAAATACTTGATGTAAAAAATTGCTACCGATTTGTACGAAAACTTCAAAGGCTTCAGCGTACTTTACCTAATATACATACCTATACTTTGATCGGTGATCTTTTGACTTTTGTAACTGATTATAAGACCGC
>MEUM01000033.1:5949-6564 GCA_001771735.1 Caldifarciminota bacterium RBG_13_43_14
ACAATTACAACAGAAATACCGACTTGCTAGAGCGGTTAAAGTACTGGATGTGCTTTTAGGCAATACTCACATAGCCGATCAATATATTCGAATACCGACCCTATGCATACTTAGGAAATTATCTCATGCACAACATACGCTAAAATCAGTAGATTACTATTCAGCACGTGATTATGCCCGAAGGAAAGGTCAGCTGGGTTTTTTCCACCGTATGATAATGTTCTTTCCCGAATCGGTGCTTGAAATGCTTAAAAAAGGAAAACCGACCTATATTCCAAATGCAATATTGCGTTTACCAGTATTTTATAAATCAGCACCGGTTTTTTATATCAAGTATCTTGGGAATATTGTAGTATATAGAAATCACAAAAACGTTCGCATTAAGCTCAAACCTCAGGAAGAATCATTATTATTACAGATAGCCCAAAGGGCAGGAGAGCCTGATAAATCGATCAATCTGAAGGAGATCATCGACAATTATTGGTTAAAAAGTAAGCATCCGTCTAATCGACTTGCCCATGTATTAGTGGAGCTCCGAAAAAAATTAAGCATACCAAAACACATGCTAAGCACAGTACGTCATTCAGGAATAGGGAGAGTATCCAACATGGGTTT
>MEUM01000033.1:6699-6841 GCA_001771735.1 Caldifarciminota bacterium RBG_13_43_14
AAACTTATATGATAATTGGGCAGATAATCAGCGTAATATTGTTCTCAATAAAATTGAGAACGAAATGAACTCCTACATTAATATGTGCCGACAACGCAAAAATGATATGGAAGCAACATACATACAAAAACGATTGAATACG
>MEUM01000034.1:0-3455 GCA_001771735.1 Caldifarciminota bacterium RBG_13_43_14
TTATGGTTCTGGTCGAATTGGCATTGCCTATACACCAAGTTGTGCTTTTGAAACCTATATGCTTTGGCGTGGGCATGGTGAAGGACATGCAACGATCCCCTTCAATCAGACCGATTTCACCGGTGATCTTGGAGATCTCGATCTCGGTTTCAAGATCATGGTCAAAAGAATAAGAAGTTCTTATATTGGAACTGATATTGCATTGACCCTGCCGATCGGTATGGATCCATATAGTAATGATCGAATAATTTTTTATCCCAAAGCCCTGGGAACATTCGATCTCGGCGATCATTGGAAATTGTTACCGCTGCGTACGCATTTGAATCTGGGGGTACCGGTCGGGCGACAGGGACTGGCTGACAATTTTCCATTAATGGTTTCGCTGGCTTTTGAATTGCCATCTAAGTTCTTCACATTTTTTATGGAGTTTGGAAGAAATCATGAACGGGACTGGAATTGGCGATTTACACCCGGTTTGAGATTTCACCCATTTTACCGGCTCGGCATAGTAATGGCTGCGGATCTTGGACTGCAGGAAGACTACCGGCTGCTTGGTGTCAATGCTGGAATCTCCCTCAATTCATCACTAACCCGCGAACGCGAAACAATGCCGACTGGTAATATTGCAGGTGAAATTCGCGATCAGGGCACGAACCTGCCGATCGCGGCACGGATCAAGATACTCGAACTGGACGAAACCAAGAAAACCGGGGATTATGGTGATTATCATGTATTGGGCGTACCCCAGGGTGTTTACACAATAATAGCCGAAGCCGATGCATATGGCTTTCAATCACGGGTGATCGTGGTCGAACAGAATCGAACAACAATGGCTAGTTTTTATCTTGACCGGGCCACGGTCCGCTATCAAGGTGTTATCGCTGACCAGGAGACCAAAAATGGTTTATCCGGGGCGACGGTCACACTGAGCGGGCCATCAGTACTCGATATTACTACCGATTATCTTGGGAATTTCCAAACTACAGTCATGCCCGGTAAATATGAGATCCGGGTGAATAAAACCCGTTATGCTCAGTATATTACTGAAAAGAAATTGATTAGTGATCAGATCGATACAATAGCGCTCAAGCCTATCGAAGTCGTTGCTGAAACACCTGAAGCTATTGTCTACTTTGATATCGATGATGCCAATATCCGTGAAGATCAAAGAGCAACCATCGACGAGATCGGAGAATTTTTGAAAGGTCATCCTTATGTTGGCTGTGAATTGCGTGGTCATACCGACCCATCCGGTGATATGGACTATAATCAAATCCTGTCACTGGCTCGAGCAAACAGTGTCAAGGACTATCTGGTAAAAGTCCATGGTATTGAGAAAGATCAAATTTCAACCCTGGCCTTTTCAAAAACTAAACTGGTCAAAGAAAAGAATGAGTTAAGCCGAAGAGTCGAGATCTTTCTCATTAAGTAATGTCAAATCAATCAAAAAAGGCGAGTATAAACTCGCCTTTTTTATTAAAAAAAATCATTTACCTGTTTAAATTGTCAGTTTCGCCTGCTGGATCCCGCTAATCAGCTTCTCTCCGCTCAACTTCCTTGGCAAAGCTCACAAGAATACGTCCAAGCCGCCGATAACCAGCCTTTAAATACCATTTCCTCATCCAGGCAGCCGCCTGCTTTCTGATATCTTCAGGCATGTTGGTAAATTCATCATGCGCCAATTTAGCCGCATCATCCATGCCTTTCAGAATCTCTTCCTGATTTTTTTTCTCAGCCATAATATTCCTTTCGCGATTATATATACTATCTATATAATATACTATGTAGATGTATTATTTTGTCAATAGGGTAATGGAAGGTTTTGATTCGCCGTTAATTCACTTATAGATCATTCGAATACAGAATGTTGACAGCAGTGCAAATCTGACTAAAATAATCCATGCCCAACAAAGTAGTAGTACGATATCTTGACGGCCGTATCGAGCGCGGCTCTACGGCTGATTTTATGCCGCATAAAGATTTGTTCCATATTGTCGTTGAAGAAGATAAGGACCATAAGGCAATACCGGTAAAAATGACTAATTTAAAAGCTGTTTTCTTTGTTAAAGAATTAGGCGGCAAAAACCGTGAACGACCGGTAAGCAAAATAAGTTTTGAGGATATTAAAGACAAAAAGCTTATCGGCCGGAAAGTAAAAGTAATCTTCATTGATGGCGAAGAACTGCTCGGTCTTACCCTGGGCTATTCGCCGCAACGCCGCGGTTTTTTCTTTACGCCGATTGATTCGGAAAGTAATAATGAAAGAGTCTTTGCCGTCATGAGCGCGGTCAAGGACATATCGTTTTACGATTGAAACCGCCCCCTCAGGGCATAAAGCATAATTCCCAGAAGCAAATTAAGTACGACAAAATAAAACATTATTTTCAACAGGCCAAAAAGCGGGATCAAAAAAATGGACACTAAGAGTACACCTAAACCAGCACCGGACAGATCAATGGCATAGGCAATCCCAGCCCGTTTTGGCGTTAATATATGGACCGCGACCGGGAAATGCATACCCCCGCAAAAACCAAATAAAAAAGTTAACAGGGGCAGGAATATAGTAGCCAACGGAAGGCGCATAAGGCAGAATATTATCTGGACGAGAAACAATACCGCAATACCGAATTGTATATATGATAAAGCGATCGCGCCCGGATGTTTTAGGCACTTGATGAATGCAAAAGCACCAATACTGAGACCCAGCATATAACAGGCAATAAGCATACCGATCCAGGCGTACATATAACCATAAGCGATCTGGAAAAGAATCAAGATCGTAATTTCGGCAATGATCGTACTGGCTCCGACCGAGAACAATGATACATGTATTAGTATTTTACGGTAAGCAATAATAAGAACCAGGATAATTGGCAGGATCAAAATCCAGATAAGCCACGTTTTAAATCCATCAAAAATATTTCTTATCGTGCGGCTTGTACCGCTCCACAGTAAAGTCGCATAATAATAGCACACCGGCTCAAGATCATAATTGAGCCGCCCTTTAAAATAATTGATACGTTGATTAAGATACAATATTCTCTCTTCGCTTAAATTATAAATTATATAACCAGCATTAACATAGCTCAGGGCAAGAGAACGTGCGTCAATATTCTTTAAAAGCAGATCAGCAATCGGTCCTTTTATCGCCTGCTCTGCCATGCCAATAAAAACAACTTTTGATGCCGGTAAAGCCAAAACCTCCGGAAAGGATTGCTTTAATGAACCGTAGATCGAATTCAGCAATTGTCCATGCCGGGCATCGATGATATCGACCGGAGCATTGATTCTCAGGACGAAACGACCGCCGGAATTCAGTCGCTTTTTGGCAAGCTTGAAGAACTCAACCGTATAATATCGATTAAGCATATTGTTAGCCGGCTCAGGCAGATTCAGGATAATAACATCATAAAGATCATCGGCTGTCTGCATGATCTGCCGGGCATCGCCATATT
>MEUM01000034.1:3466-3988 GCA_001771735.1 Caldifarciminota bacterium RBG_13_43_14
CGGTTATCGTCGATCCAGCTATTCGTAATATATTGAAGAGAAAGGTCAACAAGATTAGGATCCAGTTCGATATAAGTAAGTTTCACTACATCAGGATGCATGAGGATATTTTCTACTGCACTTGCTACACCAGCGCCGATCAGCAAAACCGTACGCGGTTGATCATGAACCAGCATTGCATAATGCACTGCTTCTTCGCTTGTATAGGGATCAGGAAATGCGAAATCAAAAAAGCCATGGGTGTAAAAATTATACTGGCCATTGGTGCGGGTTACCGCGATCGAACCATATCTCGATTCTTTGGTCTCGACCAGATCCTGACCTCTCATTTGTTGCTGACGGGTCTTGAATTCGATATCCTTTGTGAATATAAAAACCATAGCCAATAAAACAGGTATAAAAATAAGGCGGATATTTCTGATCAGCAGTACCGCTGAAATACTGATCACCATCGCCATCAGGATCAGTATTCCGTATGACGATAAGAATTGAATCATAATGAACGTCAAGATCAAACCGCCG
>MEUM01000034.1:3998-9119 GCA_001771735.1 Caldifarciminota bacterium RBG_13_43_14
CGATACCTTCAAGCCAATATACCCTCGGAACATCTATCATGCGACAGGCGGCGGGGAATAATGCACCATTAAAAAAACACACCGGGGCTAACAATATTATTGTGATCATGAACATCTTATCAATGCTGATGATATATCCGAACTGAGTCCCGAACAATGCCGGCGCAAAACGTAAGCCGGTAACAGTAAGCAATGCAAGCATTGCGGTAATAATCAAAAGCCATGCATAAACAGCAGCTGCGTTCTGGCTGCGGACCCTGGCAAAAACCAGACTGCCGATCGCGTTCCAGACCAACCAGCCGAATAAGAGAAAACCAGAGACCAGTTCATAACCGCTGAACAGAACCAGGCTTTCGCGAATGATCACGGTCTGGATCACGGTCGCCGCGGCACCGCTTATCGCAACCGCCAGATATCGATAGCGCATGATCAAAGTCTAAGGAAACTAGCTCCGAAATCAAGGGCAAATTGTCGTCCTGATTTACCCTATCCTCCATCCCCTTGACTATATTTCTTTTTTGATTAGAATTCTCCAAAAGGAGTACTTTTATGTCCGGTCATTCGAAATGGTCTAAGATAAAAAGAAAAAAAGGAAGCGCCGATACTGCTCGCGGCCGGGTATTTACAAAATTGATTAAGGAAATAACGATTGCGGCTAAACATGGTGGTGATCCGAAAGGTAATCCGCGTTTGCGGGCGGCGATCGAAGAAGCCAAGGCAATGAACATGCCTAATGATAACATCATCCGAGCGATAAAAAGAGGAACCGGCGAACTTGAAGGCCAGACGCTCGAAGAGGTCTCCTATGAAGCCTATGGTCCATGCGGCATTGCAATCCTGATCGATGCCGTAACCGATAATCGTAACCGGACCACCAGCGAGATCCGTCACGTGCTTTCCCGGCATAACGGCACGCTTGGCAATCAGGGATCGGTCGCCTGGCAATTCCAATCCCAGGGTATAATAAATATCGATGCCGCTAAATATGATGAGGACACAATCATTGCTCTTGCCCTGGATGGCGGCGCGACCGATGTAACAAAGGAAGAAGATACCTATGTGATAATCGTAAGTCCGGATAATTTCAGTAACGTGAAAGATATTCTGCAAAGTAACCAGATCACAATCGCCAGCAGCGAATTGACCAAGGTACCGCAAAATACAATACCGGTATCAGAAAAGGATGCGGAAAAGATCATTAAACTTTACGAAATGCTCGATGAGATGGAAGACGTGCAGCATGTCTACGCTAATTTTGAAATACCGGATTCGGTTATGGAAAAGCTTTCATCGGCGACCGGTTGAAGGTTATTGGTATTGACCCCGGTACTACTGCGACCGGCTACAGTGTGATCGAAGCGGACCGGTGTTTAGACATTGGTACGATACGACCGAAAAAAAAATCCTTGCATGAACGCATCTTTGAAATTTGCCAGGCTGTAAAAAAGATAATTGCCCTATCAAATCCGGATTATGCGGCACTTGAAAAAGCCTTTTATCATAAAAATATTCAAAGCCTGATCAAGGCATCGGAACTGCGCGGTGCGATCATCCTTGCCTTACAGGAAAGCAATATTAATATACTCGAATACACCGCCACCGAGATCAAATTAACGACCACTGGCAATGGGCGGGCAAGCAAGGAACAGGTGCGATATTTCACTGAAAGAATGTTTGCGCGCGGAAATGCCCGCGTATCGAATCATGCTATCGATGCGATCGCGATCGCCTATACCGCGACCAGAAAACAAAGAGTAAGACAATGATCGGTCGTTTGCGCGGGACCATATCTGACATCCAGCCGCCCTTTCTGATCCTTGATATCAGTGGAATCGGTTTTTCCATCGAAGCGCCGATATCGCTATTTGGAAAAATAAAAAATAATCAGGAACTAACCCTATATACGAAAACCCGCATCAAGGAAGACGAACTGCTTCTATATGGTTTCTCGACCATTGAGGATCTCAAATTATTCAATAACCTCACATCGGTGACTGGGGTTGGACCGAAATCAGCCCTCAATATACTCGGACGTTTTTCGGCTCGGGAGATCGAACAGGCGATCGATGCCGAGGATGTTGAATTGCTCGCCTCCGTACCAAAAGTGGGAAAGAAGATCGCCAGTAAGATCGTCCTTGACTTGAAGGGCAAATTAACTTTTGCTGAATCGTCCGGTAATCTTCAGCAAGCGGTCAACGCTTTATGCTCGCTCGGTTTATCACGTAATGAAGCACAGGAAAAACTAAAAGGATTGAGCAATAAATTACCGGTTGAAGAATTGATCAAAGAGGCCTTGAAAAAATAATCATGGAAAGGATGACCAATAATGAGCTGCTGAAAGGTGAAGAACTGTATGAATTGACCTTGCGGCCAAAGAAACTGGATGAATTCATCGGACAAAAGAACATTATCGATAATTTAAGGGTATTTATTGAAGCGGCCCGTAAACGCACGGAACCGATCGAACACATATTGCTTTTTGGACCGCCCGGCCTTGGAAAAACTACCCTCGCCCACATTATTGCCCGGGAAATGGAAGCAAACATATATCCAACCGCCGGCCCAATTCTGGAACGGCCTTTTGATCTTGCCGGTATATTAAGCAACCTGAACACCGCCGATGTACTTTTTATCGATGAGGTGCATCGCATGAATAAAGCGGTCGAGGAGTATCTTTATCCGGCCCTGGAAGATTTTTGCCTTGACGTGATGCAGGATAAAGGAGTTGGTGCCCGCGTATTACGCCTTAACTTGAATCGCTTCACCCTTATTGGTGCGACGACCCGGTCCGGGCTGCTCACTTCTCCATTACGTGCCCGTTTCGGTATTAGTTTCCGGCTTGATTATTACCCGTCGGATGAGCTTTTTTATATTGTCGAGCGATCGGCTCGTATTCTTGATGTAAAAATACAAGAGAATGCAGCCCATGAAATCGCCCAGCGTGCCCGCGGCACACCCCGGATCGCAAACCGCCTATTGAGGCGGGTACGGGATTTTGCCCAGGTCAAAGGCCAGGGTGAGATCGATCTTGAAATTTGCAATTATGCCCTGGAAAAGCTCGAAGTCGATAAACGAGGCCTTGATGACATGGATAAAAAGATAATAATGACTGTGATCGAAAAATTCAGCGGCGGTCCGGTCGGTATTAATAGTCTTGCCGTCGCGGTCGGCGAAGATGCCCAGACCATAGAAGAAGTCTTTGAACCTTTTTTGATAATGGAAGGATTTTTGAATAGAACGTCTCGGGGCCGGGAAGCGACCAATCTCGCCTATGAGCATTTTAAAATAAAAAAACCCCACGGTACACTGTTCTAATAATCATCACTAAAGATAAAAAGACATAATGTGGGAGAGCCCTCCTGGGCTCGATAATATGATCGCGGATAGAAAGCCGCTCCCGTAAACTAATAACTCCAATGAGTCGCTTCCCGTTACTGTCCATATCTAGGGAAAATCCCCCTTACATCCCCCTTTATTAAAGGGGGACATAGGTGGATTATAAATTCTCTTGCCCGTTGACTAATGACAACAATAAGTTATAATTACCCATGAAAAAAACAATTATTATATTCTCAATATTAACCGGTATGATCCTTGCCAACTGGACCCGGACCAACATCTTGATGGGTAGCGAGTATCTCGATGATCCAGTCAATATCGCCAAATACCCCAATCAAATCGCCATTTATGGCAATCATTTGTTCGGTGATATTCATAGCAGCAATGAAGATTTTGGTCTGATCTATAAGCCAAAACATAATATCGGCGCTCTCGGTGTATGGCAACCTCCTGAAATTTCCCGCGGGTTCAGCATCGGTTATGGCGTAAACCTTTTCCGCTTTGATATTGGCGCTTCAGTTTCTCCGGTTCACGACAATCTTCGTTATGGATTCGGCATCGGACGATCCTATTTTAGCCGACGATTTGATTTATCATTCTTAACTCAAAATGGACTCGATGATGACTGGTATCAATTTAACCTCCGGATCAGCAAAAAACATAGCGACTTCGTGGTTCTGTACAGATATGCGCTGAATTATGTCGTAGCACCGAACGAATATCAACATCATACTACCGGCATTATGATACAACGTATGGTGTTGAATGATGGATTTGTCTATCTGACCGGCGAGTATTCATTTGCCCGTGGTGATATTGAAAGCGACAGTATTAATATATATGCGGGACTTGAATTGCCGGTTTCCCGTTGGCTGGTACTTATGTGCAGTGTTCATGAAAATTCAGCTGAAGATTTTAGCAATCCCAACTGGCATATCGAAACTGGCATCGGACTTCGCATCCGCGGATTCAGGATCAACTTTCATCTGAACAAAGATCGGTTATTCGACAAAGATCAGACTATTTTCAAAGGTGCGGGCCTGGACCTGGATTTCGGTAGCTTTTAAATATTTAGAATGGATTTTCAGGAAACGGGTTTTAGGCCACAGGAATCGGTGTTAAATTTTTTCCTGTCCCCTGTTACCTGTATCCTGTAACCTGATTAAGGGGGTGTAGCTCAGCTGGGAGAGCAGTGCGTTTGCAACGCACAGGTCAGCGGTTCGAGTCCGCTCACCTCCATGCCCCGCAGGACAGCTAACAGGTTTCAGGACACAGGCAACAGTTATAAGTCCTAAATTTTGAACTATAAACTCTAATTTTTTAGATACAATATTACAATGCACTAAATGTGTAATAGGTAAGTTTTTCCTAAATTGTAGCGGTCGGATTTATCCGACATAATAAAAATATCCGAAAATTTGTGCGATGAATCGCACCGCTACAATAATTGCTGCGTTTTTTATATCGTTTTTAGGAAAAACTAAACTATTACCTAAATGTTTGGAATTTAAGTTTTTGAATTTAGAAATTGTATAGTATTTCGTATTTAGGATTTAGAATTTCAAGAGTACTGTCATTTACTATCAGACATTCGTTTCATTAATCTCAGGAAATTTTTGCTGAAGATCTTCTCGATGCGGTTGGTGTTATATCTTCGGTCCTTTAATTGTTTCTCGAGCCCGGCCAATTCAGCCGGCCCGGTAATAACCGGATCATTGATGCCATCAAAATCTGTTCCAATCGCCGGTATTGCATCCGAATATTTATCGGCCAGATAATCGA
>MEUM01000035.1:0-7591 GCA_001771735.1 Caldifarciminota bacterium RBG_13_43_14
CTGAAATCCAGTCTAACTTTCAAACGGCTTTAGTCTAATTTTATCTTTTCCACGGTATAGTTTTATCTTTGAGTTAACAGGTTTATTGATTTATTCTTTGATCGCGTCGCAAATCGAGACGAAGATCAGTATCATTGTCGATGATATTTTCGGTCGGGAAAAAGTCCATATGGACAACCGCCGATTGATAAACCAGTGCCGAACCTTTGCCAAAATCAGCCGTCAGTTCGAACGTCTCTCCTTTGCCCGCCGTACCTCTTGAAACCTGGCGTGTATTGGTAAGGGCTTCACACAACGATTCAATAGTTCCTTTATCGATCGAACTCTTTTCACCGCTGATGCCATCCATGGCATAGGACTTTAACAATTTTTTCCAATATTTTGACAAAAGCGAATTATTGGCGAACAGATCAAAACAAATTATCCGATCGCCGGTACTGACGACGACACCGATCGTTGATTTGGAAAGAGATGGCAGTTTTTCGAATTTATTCGTGTATTCACCGATCTTTTTTTGCATCTCCGCATCTTCATAATTGGCTCGGACCGTTCTGGTTTCCGAGGCGATACCCAAATGATCCTGACTGGAGGCAATTTCATCCCATACTTCAGCCTGGCTTTCGCTTAACTTAGCAGCCTGCCGGACCGCATTCGGGACAAGGAGTTTCTCTGATTTGAATTCAGCTGAAACCGATGTCCAGCGTCCATGTTCGACACAGTATACCGGCACTTCGATCCAGCCGCTTTTTGATGGTAATAATACATCTTCTTTGAGCATGCGATCCTGTTTGGCACCGCTGATCATTTCACCGGTAAGTATAAATACCATGCTGCTGCCATTATTCTTGATCTGTACTGAGTTGACATTGCCCGATCCAAGCTCCTTGATCTGCAGCCAGTTTTTATCGGTTGCCTCATCCATGGTAATGTAATTTTGCAGGCTTAAGGTTTTACCCGCGATCAATGGAAATATCTTGAGGTTCTTGTATTCAACCGGATCGCCTACTTTGATATTATCAAGATAGGTCGAAATCACGTCGTTTTCTGCGTATAACAATACCGCAGCAATGATCAATATAGCAAGTTTTTTCATTTTGGCCTCCTTCTAATTATATAATACAATAATGATTAATCAATATTCCCGTTTTCTTACCCTTTTGTTGACATACCTTGGTTTGTGAATATAATTCCCAATGGATTTATCGGTAAATGTCGATCACATTGCGACCTTGCGGGAAGCCCGCAAGGAAAACTTTCCGGATCCGGTATATGCGGCAATCGAGGCTGAATTGGGAGGTGCGGATGGTATTACCGTACATTTACGAGGCGACCGCCGACACATAAAAGACCGGGATCTGGAAATTATCCGCGGAGTGATCAAAACGCAACTAACCCTTGAAATGGCCGCGACTCCGGAAATGCAGGAAATCGCGATGCGGGTAAAACCAGATGACGTAACTTTGGTCCCGGAATCACCGGGTGAAGTTACGACCCAGGGTGGTTTGAATTTATTGAATATTCAGCAGGATTTGAAATCATATGTTTCAAAACTGGTCAATGCAGGAATAAAAGTTGGCGGTTTTGTTGATCCGGACATGGAGCAAATCAAGGAAATGGCGCGTCTTGGAGTTCAGTATATTGAGATAAATACCGATGCATATTCGAAGTTGAGACCAGAACATAGCCGTGATGAGATCATACGTATTGCCCGGGTCGCGAAAGCTGCGCGTCGTGAGAATCTCGTCGTTCATGCCGGTCACGGCTTGAATTATCGCAATATACGGCCATTATTACATTTGTTTGAAATTACAATGTATTCAATTGGATTTTCAATCGTGTCCCGTGCTATATTCACCGGGATGAAGCAGGCGACTACTGAAATGGCTAATATAATCAAAGGAGTAAAATGAAAAATATTTGGTTAAGAATTGGCATAGTTGTTTTTGCATTATTACTGGGTGTTTATGCGATCTATCCAACAATTCGTCTTTATACCGACAGCAATCTAAGCAAAGATGCCCAGGTAAAGCTTTCCAAACGCGCAATACATCTCGGATTGGACTTAAAAGGCGGGATGCATCTTGTATTGGAAATGGATACTACTGATGTCAAAGAGAGCCCGGAAGATCTCCGTGATCGCGCATTCGAGATAATCAACAATCGAATTGATGAATTCGGCGTATATGAGCCGGTAATTGAAAAACAGTCGGGAGCAAGGATACTTGTCCAGCTCCCGGGAGTTGATCGGGATCGCGCAATAAGTTTGATCGAAAAAGTGGCGCATCTTGAGTTTGTTCTTGTTGCCGACGACAAAATCGAGGATATCATCCCTAAGATCGATAAATTGCTGGAGGCTCAGGATACTTCAGTTTTGGCTCAGCCCTTCTCATCATATCTGATCGGAGTCGAGCGGGATATGGGTATGGATATACGCGATGAGGATTCGGTTCTTGCCGCAATCGAAAAAGCTGCTGAAGTGATACCAGCTGAATTACATTTTCTTTTTGGCCCCCGGGAGAGCTATCAGGGTCGTCAGGTAAAAAGATTATATCTTTTGAAAAAACAAGCTGAATTGACCGGTGAGGCGATTCGTGATGCCCGGCATCAGCCTGCCTCAAGCAGCGATCTCCAGCATATGGGAACCTGGCAGATCGCGATCGAGCTCGGACGAGAATATGGTCGGCAGTTCTCGTCCATAACCGGGAGAAATATCGGCAAGCGATTGGCAATAATCCTTGATAATATCGTGCAATCGGCTCCGTTCATTCAGGAACGCATCCCGCAACCCAGGGCAGTCATCACCGGCAGTTTTACGGCCGAGGAAGCACGGGATCTGGCAATTATTCTGAGGGCGGGTGCATTACCCGCTCCATTGAAGATCGTCGAAGAACGAACGGTCGGTCCAAGCCTGGGTCGTGACTCGATCAATAGCGGTATCCGGGCAGTGCTGATTGGAGCTGGTGTAGTTATTTTATTCATGCTGGTATATTATTCGTTTTCGGGTTTGGTCGCTAATCTTGCCCTGTTCTTGAATCTTTTTTTCCTGGTTGCGATCTTGAGCGTATTTCATGGCAGCTTAACCATGCCCGGTATTGCTGGTATTGCCCTGACAATCGGTATGGCGGTCGATGCCAATGTACTTATCTTTGAGCGGATCCGGGAAGAGCTCAAGATCGGAAAAACGACCCGGACCGCGATCGATCAGGGATTCAGCCGGGCGTGGATAACGATTTTTGATTCGAATGCCACGACCATCATCATCGGGATCATACTTTTTATATTTGGTAGTGGTCCAATTCGTGGTTTCGCACTAACCCTGACCATCGGTTTGATCACCAACCTGTTCACTGCCGTATTTGTTAGCCGGGTGATTTTTAATTATTTTACCTACAAGTTTGATATCAGAACACTGAGGATATAATCATGATTGAAATAGTAAAAGACACCAATATAGATTTTGTCGGACGAAGGAAATACGGATTCATTTTCTCGGGCATTGTGATAGCGATCGCATTATCGTTGATATTGATCAAGGGGCCAAATTACGGAATAGATTTTATGGGCGGTGCCTTGCTTCAGATCAGGTTCAGCGAATCCATTACAACGGCGGAACTACGGAATACCCTTGCTCAGATTGGCTATGGACAAGCATCGATACAAGCCCTCGGTAAAGAGAAAAAAGAATATACCATAAGGGCATCGATCAGTGATCCTGGTGAATTTGCTAAGGCATTACGAAATGAATTGACCGAAAACTATCCTCAGAATCAACAGGAAATACTGCGGGAAGAAACCGTCGAGCCCAAGATCGGCAGAGAATTGATGATCAAAATGTTCTGGGCAATAGCCCTGGCATTAGTTTTGATACTGATATATGTTTCCCTTCGTTTTGATTATCGTTTTGGCACCGCGGCGGTCATTGCCCTATTTCATGATGCGATCATAACGATCGGTGTATTAGTTCTGACCCAGCGTCAATTTTCGATCATTGTGGTCGGCGCTTTGCTTACCGTGATCGGTTATTCGATCAATGATTCGATAGTGGTCTCTGACCGGATCAGGGAAAACATGAAGAAGATGAGACGTGAGCCGTTCAATGTTGTGCTCAATACCGGTGTGAATGAAACGCTCTCCCGCACGCTACTCACACTTGGGACGACGCTGCTGGCAGTACTTGCCCTGCTGATATTCGGCGGTTCAGTGATTGCCGATTTTGCTTTCACCCTTTTGATCGGTTTCATTGTTGGTACCTATTCAACAATAATTATCGTGGGGGGCATTGTATCGGTCTGGGAAGAAAAATTTCCGAAAAAGAAAAAATAGAGCTGGCCAAAAAAATACTCGCCACCGGGTTATATACCGGCTACCTCCCGATTGTACCGGCTACATTTAGCTGTGCAATAAGCATTGTCATCTGGTATTTTTTATTCCCGATCAAGATTCTGTATTGTATCGTTGCGGTCATGCTTCTGTTGATTGGTTTTTATGTCAGTCATGATCTTGCCGGGAAGTGGGGAAAAGATCCGAAACAAATAGTGATCGATGAATATTCGGCTTTTTTGATACCCCTATTCTTCACGCCGATGCGTGTAATGCCTTTATTGATCACCTTTATCTCTTTCCGGATCTTCGACATCTTAAAACCACCGCCTTTGAGACAGCTTGAGAAACTTCCGGGCGGATGGGGCATAATGCTCGACGATATTGGTGCGGCGATTTATTCGTCGATCGTGATCCTGCTCATTACTCGTATTATTAAACTATAGATTCGATCCCATGAAACGGACGAACATAAATGTAAGAATCAACATCAAACTGAAAACTCTTGCCAATATTCTGAAAAGCAGGAATTTAACGATGTCAGTCTGTGAATCCTGTACAGGCGGTATGCTGGGTTCGATGATAACCAGTCTGCCGGGCAGTTCATTTTATTTTGCCGGCGGGATTATTGCTTATTCCAATGCGGTAAAAGAGAAATTTGGAATCCAGCATAGGATCTTGTTACGCTACGGTGCAGTGAGCAAGCAAACTGCCGGAGAAATGGCAAAGATCGCCAGACAACAGCTGATGACCGATATAGGAATAGGAATAACCGGGATCGCAGGTCCGGATGGCGGCAGTAAAGGCAAGCCGCTTGGCTTAGTATATATCGCGATCTCATCACATGATACCGTTCGGATCGAGCGCTATTTGCTCAAAGGGCGGCGCAATGAGATCCGGCACAAGGCATGCGACAAGGCATTAGATATGATCATCGATCAACTGCCAAGGAATTAGGTGAATTAGTTTGAAAATAATCAGATTATATTCCTGGAATGTTAACGGTTTACGTGCGATTTATAAAAAAGGATTTCTCTTGTGGTTGGAGAGCGCAAAGCCGGATATTGTCTCGATCCAGGAGACAAAAGCGAGTCCTGATCAATTGCCGGAAGAAATCAAATCAATTTCCGGCTATCATAGCTATTTTGTAGCGGCTGAACGCAAGGGGTATAGCGGGGTAGCTCTTTATGCAAAACCGGAACCACAGTTGGTCGCAAAGGGATTTGGTAATCTGGAATTTGATGTTGAAGGTCGAACTATTATTGCCGATTATGATGATTTTCTATTGTACAATATATATTTTCCGAACGGGAAATCTTCAAAAGAGAGGTTACAATATAAGCTCGCGTTCTATGATACATTACTCGATCATCTTGATGGAATATTGAAGAAGGACCGGAAAGTGATAGTCTGCGGTGATGTAAATACGGCTCACAACGAAATCGACCTGGCACGGCCCAAGGAGAACCGGAAAATTTCCGGATTTTTGCCTGAAGAGCGGGCCTGGATCGATCGATTGATCCAGGTTGGATTCCATGATGCTTTTCGTATCTTTAATAATGAGGGGGGCAATTATACTTGGTGGGATATGAAAACCAGCGCACGGGAGCGCAATGTCGGCTGGCGTATCGACTATTTCTTTATTAGCAATAATCTCTATGAGAACATTCGCGCCGCCTCGATATTCTCCGATGTGATGGGATCGGATCATTGTCCGATCAGCATCGAGCTCGAAATCTAACAGTAATGAGAACTTTTTTGGCGGTGGAAATTACCGAGTCGGCACGCAAGTCGCTGGCTAAAATTGTTGACGGATTTAGGAAAAAGAATCTACCAGTAAAATGGGTGAAGCCACAGAATATGCATATTACCACTAAATTTTTAGGCGATATTGATGAATCGATGCTGGCCAAGGTTCAGAATATCGCCCGCGGTATTTGCCATGACATTGCCCGGTTTGATCTAAGGCTCAGTGGATTGGGTTGTTTTCCGCGACCGAGCAATCCCCGGATCGTATGGGTCGGTATTGATCAGGGTGGGCCTGAACTGTCTGCTCTCGTATCGGTTCTGGAGGGATCACTGAATTCGCTTGGGTTCAAGCAAGAGGAGCGGTTTCATCCCCATCTCACGATCGGGCGAACCCGTCAGGCATGTCGTATTGATGAAATATTAAAAACAGAAATTCAAAGCGATGTTTTTTGCATTAATAATGTTGTTTTATTCGAATCGATACTCACACCGACTGGTCCAATGTATAAAGTGATCGAAAAATTTGATCTAGCCGCTATTTAACCAGGGATCAGGAAAATCGGGATCTCGATATGTTGAACAAGTTTTTCGATTTTTTTAAGATCGTGTTCGCCCGGTTCGCAGACCACTAACAGATCACATTTTGATTGATTGATCAGGGTCAGCAAATCATCTTCATTCGTGAATTCGCTTACGCCAACATTGACAAAAAGCCCGGCTTCTTTGAATGTTTCTTCAATACCGTAAACTTTATACCAGGATAAGTTCTTTTCATTTTGACGTACCTTTTCGATATTCTGTCCATTAGTCTGGGACATCATTTCCAATAGATTTTCATCGAGCAAGGCATTAACCATCACTTTGGATCGGTGATGCTCGGCAAGATCGCGCAACAGATTTATTGTTTTCGGCGATAGTTTTTTATTAAATAATATTGCCAATATTCGTTCAAACATATTTACTTTGCCAGCTTTATCTGCATAGATAATAAGAACAAAATGATAAATATCGAAATTAAAAAAACAATAAGTCCATAGCGGAACCAGGTGGCAAAGGTTATCGTTTTACCCTCGGATTTTTCGTATATTGAAAGAGCAACCATGTTAGCGCTTGAGCCGATCATGGTCAAATTGCCACCAAAACAACCTCCGAATAACAAACCCCACCATAATATGCTTGCGTGGGGTAAACCGATGACTTTAAGATTCTTTACGATCGGTACCAGGGCAGCAATGATCGGCAGATTATCAACAAAGCCGGATGCCACCGCGGCGAACAGAGTAACGATAACCAGGGCGGTTAGTGTTATGCTGGCTGATGAGTCAATAAACGGGAATGGAAAACGCTGGGCAAGATTAGCGATTTGATAGGCCAGTTTGGGCGTAACTCCAGAATATTCAAGGCAGGCGGCCTTGGCAAAAAGGAACATGAAAAAGAGTATTGTCCACCAATCTACGCCCTCAGTCACCAGAAATTTGCCCTGGCGGGATTCGAAAAATACTACCACGCCGATAAAGAGTAA
>MEUM01000035.1:7626-10878 GCA_001771735.1 Caldifarciminota bacterium RBG_13_43_14
ATAATGCGTCCTCGATCCTTTTCGAAAAACCGATCAGCAAAATAAGACCGATAAAAAGAATACAGCCAAGCTTCATTTTGCGCCGGTCAAACACCGACTCCCAGGGATCGATTTTTCGCATAACCGTTGATATTCTTGATGGTATCGATTTTCTGAAAATATATAATAACAGGGCACTGATAATAATCGTGCTGATAAGAGACAGGGGAGTTGCCCATCGTAAAAAATCCTCAAAGGTCAGGTTGCCCGAAAAAGCGATGTAGATACCGATCGGATTGCCGATCAAAGTCAAGGCTGAACCGATATTAGTAGAAAATATCATGCTGATTATAAAAGGGAAGGGATTCAAGCGCATCTCATTGCATACTGATATTGAGATCGCGCTCATGATCAAGATAGCGGTAACTTCACCGGTCAATCCGCCAAGCAACACGGAAAGAAACATCAGGACAAAAAATATACGGCGCGGGTAAGGCCCAACTTTATTGATTATTGCAATTACAATATATTTAAAAAATCCCAGATATTTGAGCCAGGCGACCATGACCATCATCGCTACGATAAACAATATTGTCGGGATCGACATGAAAGAGACGGCGGTCATAAGATCCATCGTCCCGGTGATCAATAATAGTCCTAATCCAATTGAAGCTATCGCCACCCGGTACTGCCAGAAAAGCAATGTACCCAGAACCGTGCCAAAAAAAATAGTTGATGCCCAGATCTGCTTGGTTACCCATGGAATTTCATTATACCGAATATCACCCCGGGTAATTGCCATTTCACTATTCGGAATATTTAAACGCGGTAGCACGAGCAGCGCGATAAAAAAGAAGGCAATGACTGCCGCCACGCAATAGACCAATTTGGAATTCCGGGTAAAAAAATCGTCTTTTGTTCTAGTTAAGATGGAAGCAATGATTTCCTGAGTAGTAGCGGCTTTGGCTAGCTTCCTCAGGGTATCCTTACGATGCAGGGCGCTGGCAACCTGGGCGAGATTATGTAAATATTCATCGCGTTGATCAGATGGCGAGATCAGAAGGATCACGAATCTAACTGGTTTGCCGTCGGGAGCGTTAAAAGGCATCCTTTTTTTCAGTCGGGCAATGAGGATATAACTTCGATCTAACCCTGGGATCATTACATGTGGAAGGGCAACTTCACTGCCGATCGCGGTTGATCCTTTTGCTTCGCGGCTTAAAAGTTCTTGAATGAATTTCTGCTGGTCCGTAATAATGTCTCTATCATCGAGGAATTTGGCGAAATCCGTGAATAATGTCTTTATGTCTTTGGCCGTAATATCAAGAAGAACGAATTCTCGACTGAGTATATCGTGGAATTTCACTAATTGGAATTATACATAAAATGTAGATCAATACAAGTCAAAAATTAGGGTAAATATGAGGTTTTGATATTGCCCAGACTTTTGAATATTGAACTTACAACCTGCGGATTATACTGCCCCAACTGCTCTAAAAGATCACGCACCATAGTACGTTTCGAATCTTGTCGATAAGGGCATTGTTTTATAATCGCGGTAATATTATAAGCCTGACCTATTTTTTCAATTCGTTCTCGAGTGAAAGAGTAAAGCGGTCGAATGAAGTAAAAACGTCCATGAATAACGGATTGTTTTGGGACCAGAGTTGAAATATCGCTGTTAAAGAACATTTTGAGCAATAAAGCTTCGACCACATCATTCTGGTGATGACCAAGGGCAATATTGAATATGTTGTATTTTTCAGCGTTCTCTAGAAGCAGTTTACGGCGTTTCCATGAGCAGCGCCAGCATTTGTCCTTAGCTCGAGCAACACTGCGTGCAATATTGGTTTTAATTGTCTTGAGCGGGAAACCGATCTCAACCGCGAAATTTTTTAATCCATTTATGTCGCTTTGGGAAAAACCATGATCAATGTGCAGCAGCCGAATGTCCCAATTTTGATTGAAATGAAGGTTATATTCTTTAATCAGTAGCGCTAAAACCATGCTGTCCAGTCCACCCGATAGGCCAATGATAAATCGGCTATGCTCGTTGAGAAGCTGATATTTTTCGATAGTCTGGCGGATTAGTGACAGACTGTTCGAAAGCAAACGTCTGCGGTTAAAACGAATATTCGACAATTATCTCAGTACGACTAATTGCTTTATGGCAACACCCTTTTTAGTTTCAAGCCGATAGAAATAAACACCGTTCGGTACCATATTGCCTTTTTCGTCATCGGCATGCCATATGATCCGGTGTATTCCTTTTGTGTATTTGCCCCGGGCAATCACCTTAACCGGTTCGCCGATCAAGTTGTATATTGTAATCGTCAGATCAAGCGGTTGATTGATAGAAAATTCGATTTCCGTATAATTATCAACTGGATTGGGTTGATTGGCGTTCAAGGTGATAAGTTCACTGCTATATCCTTTGCTGCTGGATGTGAATACCTTAACTATTTTCTTAAAGGGATCGTAGATCGCTAAATTATTGTTCGAGGGACCGCTCAAGATCCGGGCGCCAATTGAAACCTGGTCGATCGGGATCTTTGTTTTATATTTACCGTCGGATTCAAGGACAATTATCGAATCAGCAAAAAGAACGTAAACATTGCCCCCGGCATCTGAGATCATATCAAAGATATTATGGGAAGCACTGTATATCACTTTTGATGAATAACCCGCCGGGTTCGTGACACTGCCGCCAGTCCAGGAGTAGATCCGGCTATTACTAAGCGTGAATATTGGAGTGTTGCGATCATTATAGTCAGCTCCCGGAATAACACTAAAACGTTCAGCGATGATCATCGCTGAACCAATGGTTTTATTGTCACGGACAAAAACCAAACTCCCAGGCTCAGACAGAATAAGACAATTGTTGTTGTTTGATTGGATGGTCGCGATCTGATGTATACTATTGAAGACTAAATCGCTGATCTCGAGGCTTTGCTCATTACCCAGCACGAAGGTGTATAGTTGATCATCATTGCCAATAATAAACAATCGGTTCGACCAAGCAGTTAGCGTCTTGCCGTTATTTATGGACTCTATATAGAGCGGATTTTTCGCCGTGCTATCGACTTCGAGTATCGATGTGGTGGAGAGTATATATAGCTCTCCAGTACTACCAAACGTCAGGTCATTGATCTGAAGACTTTTCGGTAAGGCGATTTCGTCGCTCTGCCGCCATTCGCCAAGTCCGGTACAGACAAGAAAGAATATCACGAGTAACTTTTTCATATACCTCCTTGTTAGGTAATTCAGCTTTTA
>MEUM01000036.1:0-3380 GCA_001771735.1 Caldifarciminota bacterium RBG_13_43_14
TGGACCAATTGGGACAACTCTTCTCAAGTTTCCTCCTACATTTTCTTTTTCAACTTTAACTTTTCATGTTCATTGGCATAATCGCGGCGCAAGGGGTGAAGATCAGCAGGCCAATCATCCGCCATGAGCAAGGGGATTAGATTTGGGTGACCGATGAAATCAACACCAAGCAGTTCATGCATTTCACGTTCTATCCAATTCGCCGCCGGCAAAAAAGTTGTCAGGCTTTTAATCTGGCAATCATCCTTAGGGATCAGTGTTTTGATATTATAATAGGTTCCGCTTTCATCATATGTGAAATGATAAATAATCTCTATGCCTTCCCTGGTATCGATACCGGTTGCAATGGAAAAACGAAAACTCTTTTGTTTGAACATGTATTCAGCAAGATTATATACTTCTTCCCTTGGCGTCCTTAGGTATAGTCGCCGTGGAGCATGGATCTTGACTTCTACCTCAGGAAACTTCTCGGCAATTTCCTGTAAAATCTCTTCTGAATATTCTTTTTTCATCCTAACCTCTTCAATGCTTTGACTACACCTATTATTATAGCTTCCGGTTTAGGCGGACAACCGGGTATATAAACATCGACCGGGATATATTTGTCATATGGACCAACAACGTTATAGGACGGAGCAAAGATATGGTTGTCACAGGTGCAGCTGCCAACACCAATAACCAGACATGGTTTTGGGGTCTGTTCATAAACATCGATCACCCGGGGCAGGCTTTTGCGGTTCAATACACCGGTAATCAATAACGCATCGGCATGACGTGGTGAACCGACCAGAACGATGCCAAACCGTTCAACATCCCATCTTGGTGTTAATAAATCTAATATCTCGATATCGCAATTATTGCAGGATGCAGCAGCAACATGAAAAACCCATGGTGATTTTTTCAAACCCCATAATTTTGCATTAGCCATTCTCCGCTCCTTTATAATTTGTAAAAAGCAAGGATAAGCCCGATGATCGATAATCCGCCGAGACCTAACCACATGAACTTCAAAGTCTGATCAATGCGCAATCTTGGATTAGTATTTTTAATTAGTACAATCAGGACAATAAGTAGCAGAAATTTAAGAATCGCCCACCAGCTGGTAAAACCACCCCAAAGTAATGATATAATGAATAACGGAAGTAAAAAAAGCATCATTGCCCGCGATAATTTGTACATTGCTAAGGCAACTCCCGAAAATTCAATATAAGGACCAGCCATGATTTCCTGTTCAGCTTCGGGGGCATCGAATGGCACATAACCTAATTTTGCCTGAGCCGATAAAAGAAAAACAATTGCCGCGATCACACCAGATATTGAGTACAGGAAAGGAGCCGTGTTCTGCTGCGCAAGGACAATTTCGCCAAACCTTATTGATCCACCAGACTTCACGATAACAATCGCAACGCATATTAGAAAGGGTAATTCATAGCTGAAATATTGCGTCATTTCCCTGGAAGCCCCAACACTGGCCAAAGGATTTTTTGATGCCGAAGCGCCAATAATCACCCCGATTGGCGGCAAGGCTAATAGGTATATCATGACGATCAAATCACCAACAAAAGTCTTATCCGGATTGAAATTCATGTAAAAAAGCATTACCGCAAAAATCGACATGCTGACTACCCCAAGCAGCGGGCCGAGAAAGAAAAGCACTTTGGAAGCACCCTGGGGGATGATCGTTTCTTTCAGTAATAACTTAAGAAAATCAGCATAAGGTTGATACCATGGTGGACCAACCCTCATCTGAACTCTTGCGGTTACTTTACGATCAACCCAGGTCAGGAAAAGACCGACAACGGCACTGAATAAAAAACCCGGGAATATAACAAAATTAAATAATAGTATGATTGGGCTCATGCTTTTCTCCTGAAAAACCGGTTTTTAGAAAGCATTTTCATACCGATTTCATGCTTTTCGATCTCTTCATCACTCAAATACTGAAGGGCTCCTGAAGAACAAGCGGTCACACAGCGTGGACCATCATCACGGTCATTACACTGATTGCATTTCTGTGACACATGACGCACTAATGGTGCATCGATAACACCGAACGGACATGCGAAAGCACAGCTTTTGCAGCCAATACACAAATGAGATGCTCTAATGACTAAACCGGTTTTTTCATCGATTCTAATTGCCTCAACTGGACAGGAAGCAGCACATAAAGGTTCGGTGCAATGCCGGCAGGCAAGCGGGATGAAAGCCTGTCCAGCAATATCGGCGTGACGAATGCGGGACTCTCCTTTGAAGGCAGCACGACAGGCTGCTTCACAGGAACGACATCCGCAGCAAAGATCAAGGTCTAAAACTATCCTTTTCGCCATATTTGCACCTCGGTCGGAATGAAATAAATAGACCCATTGACAATATCATAATCGAATAAACCTCTTGTCGTCGCGGTCTCGGTGGCAACTGATATTACTCCGGATGGACTACCTTCGGTAACTTTGATCTTAAGCTCGCTTTTTCCTTTTTTTGACTCGATCGTAACCATATCATGATCGCGTAAGCCATTTTCGCGAGCATCAGCCGGATTGATTTTCAATACTTCCTCTTCAAAAATAACCATAAAGTTGAAGGCGATCTTTTCACCGACTAAAAGCATTGATTTCTTTTTCGGAGTCACCTTTACCTTTTCAACAAGTATATCGGTACGGGCGTTCCGATCAATTTTAAGATCTGGCTTACCAATATTGACATTGCCGTTCTTTTTGATCTCAAGCATCCCCAGGATCTCTCCCACCGTACGAGCGCCGCTGGCGGGTTTAATACTACCGCCCAGCTTCTTCTTGCCAATACTGGTTGCGATCGTACCACATTTTTCAAGATTCAAAGCGAATGGAATCGTTGTAAATTCCTGCTGTTTGAGCGGTGATGTTGCAAATATTTCTTTGAATTTCAGTTCACGGAATAATTGAGGATAATAATAAGGAAATAATTCTCCGAAATTAATCAAATAATTCAAACCGCCTTTTTTGCTTTTCTCCAGTAAATCACCAAAGGCAAGTTTACCGGCCGGTGCGACATACTCGACCAGGGGCAAAACATCCTTACCGGTTACGGCCCCTAAAGTTTTGATACTGTCAGCAAGTAATCCTGGGTCATAGGTATGACCAAAGGGTAAACTAACCATTATCAGGCCATTGGCTGAATTTTTTATAACGGTAGCAAGTTCCTTCAGTTTCTCCGCGGATACCGAACTTACCCCCTGAATGTTGACGCCCGTATCCTGGGCCAGCGCGTATAGAATCAATGGCTCGGCTCCAACTGATACTGGAACGTAGTCGGTAGCAAAGGATGCGGTGTGGGTAAATATACTGTCGATGACGATCAAACGGTTCTGACGATCGCTCATTTTCCAATCAATTAGATTTTTC
>MEUM01000036.1:3408-11001 GCA_001771735.1 Caldifarciminota bacterium RBG_13_43_14
CACCGATTACAACAACCACACCCGGACCGGCCAGATTATCCAGGTCAACTGTTTTTTCCAGAAAACCAGCCAATACGCCTTCTGGTTCAAGATAACCTGAAACGACCTGTTCAATACCATTGGCCTGGCAACAGCTGATTATCAACTCATATTCTTCGATGGTTAGGTTTCGATCAAAGGTTACGGCGAGTTTATCAGGATTAACAAATACTTTATTTAACTCTTTAACAAGTTTTGACCACTCGATAACCTTGTCTTTTTTCATCGGCATTGAAAGACGCTTGGGGTGGTTCAAATACATCGCCGCCGCGCTGCCTCGCGGGCAAAGTCTGCCTCCACTGCTGCCTTCTTTTAAGTATTCAACTCCTCGCACGCCAAAATCATTAAAGACTATGCCGAACTCACAACCCAGACTACAGAAAGAGCATATTGCCTTTTTAGTTTCTTTAAATGCAGGATCGATCTTCTTCATACAAAAGGCTCCTCTACGTGCTTGACATCTTCCCAGGTAAGTACTGGACCGTCTTTACATACATAGACTTTGCCTAAACGACAGTGATTGCATTTACCGATACCGCAGGACATGTTCTGCTCCATTGAAAGATAGATCTTCTCATGCTGAAAACCGGCTTCAACCAATCGTTGGGTCACAAATTTCATCATCAGGGGTGGTCCGCATACTATGGCTGGAGCTACTTTGACATTTACCGGTATCTCATCAAGAATGACCGTTACGACACCAAAACGGCCTTTCCAGGTCTCATCGCCTACGTCGACCGTAAGCAGCCAATCGAGTTTTGACAGTTTCCGCCACCCAGGAAGCAAATGCTTATAGACTATATCTCCGGGGGTTCGTGCTCCATAGCGTACATAAATCTTCTTATAATCATTGATATCATGAATAAGGGCCAGTAAAAGAGAACGCAATGGCGCAAACCCGACGCCTCCGCCAACGATAAAAACATCCTTGCCTTTGAATTCATCAAGTGGATAAGGTTTACCAAATGGTCCTCTTACACCTAATTGATCACCTTCTTTAAGATCAAACAGCGCTGAGGTAACCCGTCCGACCTTCATTATCGTGAATTCCAGGTCGTCGGCATGGGGCGAAGAAGATGGCGTGAAAGGAGCCTCACCCACTCCGGGCACAGTCAATTCAGCAAACTGACCGGCTTTGAATTCGATCGGCATGCCTTCAATGATGAACGTTGTGATATTCGGAGTTTCAGGTATTATTTTCTTGATCTTGGCTGGAATTGCCGCGTAAGGGTTTACAGCTTCCATAGGATCTCCCTTATATCGATTTTACCAGAACAACCTCGCCAGCAACGTCCGCAACCACTGCAGGCATAAATATCTTCATATTGCATAAAATAATCGAATTTACATACAAAACGGTTCCAGAACCTATCATCGAACTTACTTCGAGGATTTGCGCCACCACCGACACGAGCATAAGCCGCATAATAACATGCATCCCAGGTTCTTATTCGTTCAGTCTCTTTACCTTTCCGGTAATCACTCAGCAGAAAACAATAACAAGTTGGGCACGCGTGCAGGCAGCCGTGGCATTCAACACAATCCTTTCGTGCTGCGTGTTTAGCTTTTTTATCTGCCTTTTCTACACGCTCTGATATATTGTCGGGCAAGGATCGGGCATTGAATTTTTCGAGTGCTTTGACCGCATTTTTTCTGATCTTATCGCGTTCTTTTAGATCCTCTTTGCCTGCCTCGATAAATAAATCCTTGAATTGTTCAATAATTACTTCTCCCTTTTTGCTCAACGTTTCAAAAAGGTAATGCCGTTCCAAGCGGGTAATATTGATATCGCTTATTGCATCTGGATAAGGATTTAACCCGACTAAGTTACAAAAACAGCACTCCTCCGGTTCCGGGCAATCAGCTGATATTATCACTGTATTGTCACGGCGGGCTTTATAGAGAGGATCCAATGGTTGCCATTTCAGGCACACCCGATCATAAACGTCGATACCACGCAGATCGCAATTCTTTAAGCCAACCAGAAACTGCTTCGATACCGCCGGTGATTTATCTTTGGGGAAACGCGCGACAAGATCACGACTCCGGAAAAAAAAATGCTTCATATTTTCCGGTGTTCGTATCTTGGAAAATTCGGGTTCAATACTGATGTTTTCGTGATGGGCGACAAAATGGGTTTTACCATTTTCGAGTTTTGAATAATATAGAGAACCTTCCTTGGCGAGTTCGGTTACAAAAATTGAGATTTTATCTAAGAATATGAGATAGGTTTTCATAGATTTTCATTATATCTATTTCACCCTTACCGTCAAGCGCATTAAGATAACCGGCGATCCGAGCTGCTGCTTGTTTTGTCCGGTCAGTTAATTCCGTATAGGATAATGCTTTAATGCCGACCAACCACACATTTGCCCGACAGTGGGTTTTAATGAACATGTATACAGCGCTGAATGGCAAGTTATGAGTTGAGGTCGAACCGGGATTTAAATTAAGCAGTTCTTCATCTACAATAATCGTAACCGCATTATCGTTATCAATCCGCAGCGTGTCAAAAAAAACCACGAGATCGGGTTCTTGGTCGATGATTTTGTTAAGATAGTTTTCAGGAATATTGCCGCAATTGATCTTTTTAAGATTGGAGGTCTCTTTTATCTGACTGATAATATATGGACCAAAAAAATCATCCCCGGCTTCTTTATCACCAATGCCGCAGAGAATGATTTTCACTTTCACAAATCATATATGTTTTTTAGTCTCTGTCAACAAAAAAAAGAGAGCACGGCAATGCACTTGATTTGACAAAAATAAAAGCTAAAATAAACAATGCATATCATCAAATTGAAAGATCGGAATGAATTTAACGCTGGTGATGGATCAATGTTACGCGAGATCTTGAATCCAAAAAAGCAACCACTGTTGATATCATATAGTCTTGCGCGGGCGATCGTCGGTCCTAAACAAAGAACACAACGTCACCAACTTATGCATTCGGAAGTGTATTACATCATCTCGGGAACCGGCTTAATGCAGATTGACCAAGAACAGGAACCGGTAAAAAAGGACGACGCCGTATATATACCGCCGGGAGCAATACAAAGCATTGAAAATACCGGTGATGATCCATTGATTTTTTTATGCATTGTCGACCCAGCGTGGCAATCGGCGATCGAAAAGGTGCTCGAATGATACAAATGTTGTCAGCACTTTTCATGATCACAGCCTTTTCCGATCAAAAAATAGTATTGCCGTGGGAATTCAATCGGATCACGTTATTCAATAATCAACTGTACTTTGCGTCATACACAGGTTCCAACATCTTTTTTTACCACGATGACCGCTTAAAGACATTAACTTTTACCGATGATCCATTATTTGTCATTGACGCTTTTTATTTTACACCTTTTTTTTTATACCTGACCGACGGCCGAAAGATCGTAAAATATTATTTGCAGCCGGCCTTATCGGAAACGATTTATTACGGTAATAGTATAACTGGCTTTTGTCTATTGGAATCGGGCGATATCGTACTTCTCGACCGACGACCAGACCGAGTGCTGATTCTTGATCGTCAATACAATCCCCGTATAAGTATAACCGATTTGCCGGCAAAAGATATCACCGCTACCGCATCAAACATCTTCATCCTTGCCAAGACTGACGTGATAATAACTGACCATCATCTCAATGTCATGCATAAAGTTCCAATACCGGAAATGATGAAAAGAATCATTGTCGCGGTCGATCGAATGATCATATTCACGCCGGGGAAACGATATATATATAGCTTTGATAAGACCTGGCACAAAGTCATGTTTGAAGATACTATACAGGATATCGCCACTGATGGGGATAAGTTATTCATATTAGAGGGTTATGGCAATACTGTCCGTCTTTATAATCTCTCAGATTATTGAAATAGAAATTGATTCCGTTGCTCTGGACTCAGTTTATTACCGATATGAACCGATCGAATCGGTATTTGCAATAACTGTTCCAAGCGAATTTTATATTAACGAAGAAGCATATATTGACCGTGAAGAATTAGACATAAATGGATCAAAGAATTTTTCATTTGATATCAACGACGGCTTTGATCAGGGATTGGATCTTAAGGTCGCCGGTAAAATCGAGGGTATTGAGATCGAAGGTAATCTTAGTGATCAATCAATGCCCGAAAACACAATCGCCCTATCCGAAGTTGAAAAGATCAATCTACAACTCAAGGGGCCCGGATTCTATGCTGGGGTTGGTGATCTGACCTTGCATTTGCCATTTGGTCTTCAGGATAATATAACCGGGGTCAGGGCGGCCACCTTTAAGGACCGCAACACGATCGGCCTCGGTTATGCAGTAAACCGGGGCGCATATACACAAGAGATCTTCTTGGGTGAAGAGGGCAAACAAAGCCCTTATATTTTAAATGGTCGAGTGATTCCGGGAAGTGAAACAGTTTATTTATCGAAAGGCATATCGTTACCAATCCGACTGATGAAGGAAATCGATTATAACCTAGATTATGAACAAGGTGTTATATCCATCACGAACAGGCATATTATCAACGCCCTATGCCGCATCATAGTTGAATATCAACAGGCAAACGAAAATTATGCGAACACTTATTACTTGACCGACGGTAATCTGTGTAATGGTCCCTTCACCTGGACCGCGCTATATCGAGTTGACCAGGACAACCGAGATACACCGCTCGCTTTCAGTTTAACCCCGGACGAAATCCAAAACCTGGAGTCAAGCGGTGATAGTGCACGAATTTATCATACCTACGCTGATTCCTCCGCTCAAGGGAATTACCGTATACAGGACAGCCATTTTGTCTACGTTGGTGAAAATAATGGCGACTTTCTGGTAAACTTTTTTTATGCAGGTGATAACAATGGCGAATATATATATGATCCGGTCATAAAAGCATTCAATTATCTCGGACCGGGACTCGGTAATTATTCACCAAAGCAATTATTACCTTTACCTAAAAGCTTGATTTTTTACGGCATCGGGGGTGAATATGATCAAGCAGTTTATGTTGATATACTAGGATCAGAATATGATCACAATACATTCTCTCGAATCGATGATCGGGATAATCGGGGATTCGGGACATTAATGAAAATCAAAAAAACCTGGGCACGATTCGGGATCAATGCAAATTATGTATATTATGATCCGGACTATCGCTCACCAGTGGCCGAAAGCGACATTGATCATCAATATCAATGGAACACAGTTGATCCGATTCAATATCTGGCTTACACTGAACTTATGTTCAAACCGCTTGAGCGATTTTCTTGCGAAGCAGGCTATGGAGTATTGAATGGAGACCATCAACGCCGAACCATACGGATTCGACCTTTGATATTCGAACTGGGAATGGATATTATCGACACCCTGAACCGTTATTACGCTGGTCTGGAAACGAATATTAGAAGATTATCCCTTACCGGCAATTATCAACACAGCCAGCATACTGATCAGGCAAACCTCAAAGTATATTATAACTTATCCGATCATGACCATCTTGGGATTATTACTAGTTATGATGCCGATGATGGAAACCGTGGCTTTACAACATCCATGGAGTGGATAAGCCGGCCCCTATCGGTCCGCCTGGGACAACGCTGGTATAATGATACATCATATATCTTTGGTAATACTTCTTTTCGCTTTTACCGAAACGGTTGGACCGCCAACGGGAATGTCGAACAAAGCCAGAGATACTGGCAGAAAAAAGATGAACAGTATATTAAAGTACAAAGTGGCCAGGGAAACTATGTTTACGATCCGGTCACGGGCACATACCTCGAAAAACCAGGCGGTGATTATATCCGCAAACTCGTTTTCCTCCCTGAGTATGAAAAAATAACGGCGCGAAATCTAGCGATTGAAGGCGGTTACTCCAGTTCGATTTTCGAATTGCTGACCCGGGTAAGATATATCGATGAGATTAATTTTAAAAGCATCAATACGCAATTGATCAATAGCATTGCATTAGATGATATCGATATTGAAATCGACATCTCGCAGGAAATCAATGATGACCGGCGATACGCTCTTGCCGGTATTTGGACTCAATATCGTTCATTGGCCTTTGCTCCTTATTTCCAGCGTCTTATCCTGCATTTTGATGCCAATGACAAGATCGAAAAGCAAAATGAATTTACTAAAGAAAAAAGAACCGAGTTCGGTGGCAGTATTGCCTATCGTATTGGCGATATAATCACTTGCCAGCCATTGGCTGGCTATTATTATAACACTTTTTATTCCGAATTTTTTCCGGATCTAAACATTATCATGCAAAAACCGGTTTTAAGCCTATTGATCGCGGTCCCATTTATTAAAAAAGGCCGGGCTGAGATCATTGGTGATCTAAACTATCGTTTTTTCAATATTGACAGTGTACCTTATTTCTATACTGCTAACGAACCTTCCGGCCTTGAAAAAATCATAACCGTCAATCTTAGTTTAAATGCCGGTTCCAATACACTTTTAAGCACGAATTATCGACTTGATATGCCACCGGACAATAATATTAGACACAATTTTAAATTACAAGCCCGTATAGATTTTTAATGAAAGATAATTACCGGCAATTTTATGAGCAGGTTGGACAACATTATCCAGAGGATATGATCACATATTCATCAATCAGTGGTTTGCTCCGTCGTAAATGGATTCTTCACAAAATGCATAACCTGAAACCAGGCAATCTTCTTGATTGCGGTTGTAATATTGGCCGCCTGTCCGCACACTGGCATCACGGCCATGTCTACGGCATCGATATCTCATATTCAGTGCTTGCACGGGGCAAAAAACTATTCCCCAACACTTTCTTTATCCATGGCGATCTACGCGTTCTTGATTTTATAAAATCTGATTCGATTGAAAATGCGATTGCCTGCGAGGTAGTCGAACATCTCGACCAGCCAATACTCTTTTTCAAACAATTATATAGAATAATGAAACCAGGATCGAGGTTACTGGTCACGGTACCGGGGTATACCCTAAAACCAACCGAATTGATTTCGATTGGAATAATGCGCAGCTATGGAGTTAAAACCGGCACATCCGGAGACCGGTACTTACACACCGCTTATAAACCGCTTGAACTTGCTCGGTTAATAGAAACCGCCGGTTTTCAGACGATTGAGCAAGGAAGTTTTGAGCGCGAACTTCGCTTATGGCAGAAACCAATAAATATCATTGAATCAATCTACTACCGGATCGCTGATCGTCTTTTCCCTGAATCGAAGCTAAATATATTATTCAATAGGACTATCGATCAATTGAGAATAAATCTTTATAATGTACTTGATCTTTTCTATATACTTGAACTGCTCAAAACCATAGTATCAAAAGGACGTCGTTCATTCGTTCTGGCTAAAAAATGAAACTGAAAGACTATTATTATGATTTGCCGAAAGAGCTGATCGCTCAATATCCGCTGGGAAAACGCGATCAATCAAAGCTCCTGGTTCTGGATCGAACCACCGGCGAAATCCGGCACCGTCATTTCTCCGATATCGTGGAATTCTTCAAACCCGGAGATACGCTGGTCCTGAATAATACCCGGGTCTTCAAGGC
>MEUM01000037.1:0-3315 GCA_001771735.1 Caldifarciminota bacterium RBG_13_43_14
TAAATCGGATATTATTAATTATCAGAACCGTAAAGATATTATCCCCTCTAATGCAAGAAATATATTTGTAAAACTTCAAAACGGATCACATGATCTCGGCTTCACGCTTGAGGGGTCGACCGCATCCAGCGCCGCGATCCGATTTCTAATCGAAAAATGAGCCTTATTATTATAGCCCTGATTTCATTCTGGGATCATTCATGCGAGACCAACGCCGGGATCGCTTATAATAACAATATATTCGCCTATTCAAATGAATACATACAGGATTTCATGGATCAAGTGCGGCCATACCGTTTCCCTTTCGAGACCTATGACGATCTTGAGCTATCACAAAACATCTCATTGTTGCTGCGCAACAAACTTATCAATAAACATACGACCACATTCAGCATCCGGTCAAGGATAAGGCATTTTCTGATAAATAAACAAAAGGATTATCTTTCGGCGAATCTCGGGATACGGCAGTCTTTTGGTAAATGGGCCGTAAAAATAAGTTATGATCTGCTTCCTTATTATTTAATCAGGTATTATCGTGATCCCAATGGTACCGGCACCGACTATGCAGGATGTCGGGTTGATTATCATGAGATCACCGGTAAAGTTTCAATTTCCCCGAGTGACAAAATAAATTTTCATTTTTATTATTCAAGAATTGATGAGAAATATCATAATCCTTTTGCAATTTACGATGCGGCTAATAACTCCGGAGCGGTGCAGCTCGAACAGCAGGTCTCCCCATATCTTGACCTAAAGTTGAGTTACACCTTTCGCGCATCCCGCACCGATACGATCGGGATCGATTCGATCGAGGATAGTCCGGATGCATCATATGATCAGCACTGCCCCATGCTTGATATCGTTTATCGCCGACAAATGCTCTTACCCGTGGAGATCGCGATCCGATACGCTTACAAATTCAGAAATCATCTTAGCGATATACCGACCGATCTGCTGCACTTTGGCCGGCAGGACCATATTCATGATCTGAATACATCGATAAGCTTCCGCTTGCGCACCGGCATGAAATTTAAATGTTCTTTCGAGCAAACCTGGCGTAACACGACATCAACCATTAATAATTCGATCGGTCAGATCAAGAATTATTCTCAGACTAAAATTGACGGAGCTTTGATATTATATTATTAGGAGGTTCAATGCAAAAATCAGCTCTTTTTTTAATATTGTCAGTTTGTTTTGTATTGTTCTGCGGACGTCCCGAAACACCGGATAATATCCATAATTATCGCCTGATGGATGTCTGTTCTCTGCCCGGATATGCTGTAGATATTGACATTAAGAGTGATTACGCATATATCGCCAATGAGCAAGGTGGTTTGCAGATCGTAAATATAAGCAATCCCGAATCGTTATATATCGCGGGTTCTTATATTTCGGAGAAAAGCGTAGTTGGTGTCGCGGTACGAGATACCTTTGCGTATCTGGCGATCGCCCATTCCCAGGGCGGCTTAAGAATATTAAACATAAGCCGATTAGACCAGATAATCTTTGTGGGAGAAGATAACTGGTATTATGCATATGACGTTGTCGCTCCCGGATCAGACACGGCATTTACTTATATGGCCGGTGGTTACTGGTTTGTCGTCGAGGATGTTCGTTATCCGCAATATCCATCATTCGTACGCAGATTTTCAACTCCGGGCAATGCACACGGAATCTGGGTCGGAGAATCGCTCGTTTACATTGCCTGCGAACAGATGGGAGTTCATATATTTGATTTGAGCAATCCGGACAGCACTGCGCTTATCAGCTGGATCGATACGCCTTCGAATGCCCGTAATCTCTGGGTTGATGGAGAATATTTATACGTTGCCGATGGCCGCAGCGGTTTAGTCGTAATCGATATATCATCACCGGATAATCCTCAAACAGTCAGCGTATTTGATACTCCCGACTATGCCAATGCGGTGATGGTTAATTCGGGTCTGGCATATATTGCGGACGGTGCTGGTGGTTTGATCGTGATCGATGTTACTGATCCGGCATCACCTGAATTATGCGGCGAGTATGACACACCATACGCCAATTCAGTTTTTATCCAGGATAGTATCATATGGGTAGCAGACCGCGATCAAGGACTTTTAGCTATAATTGAGGAGCAAGAATGAATTTAGCTATTTTGTGCTTATTAATAACTGCATCAAATCATCCTGAGATCATCACAATTAAAACAACTAATCACACTTCCACTTCCATATACGTTGACCTCGATGCACTACCAGAGTTTACCTCATGCGTGACCCGATTGATCATCAGCGATAAAAAACCATCATGCGAATACACGTTGCACGACCGCAAAGAGATTTATATCACTAAATCAGGTAGCATTAATAATAGCCCGGTAATTATCGGTACTCCTTTCATGATCAACGGATTACGAGTATATCCAATCACTGTTTATTCCAGTTATATAGACAATGATAGATTAATATACTATAACACGATCGATATATCAATTCAACATGATGCGCCGGCCAGAACAAACAGTTGGTCACGTTCCATGTATTCGGTATACAAAGATCTTATCCTGAACTTGAATACGCTTAAGAATATCCTGCCGCGCGGGTATTTGATCATAACACCTAATTCATTTGCTGATGAAGTTCAGCCTTTGGCTGACTGGAAAGAGAAAAAAGGCTGGCATGTTACGATCGCAACGCTGTCACAGACCGGCAGTACGCCGGCATCGATAAAAAGCTATATATCAAACGCATATAACACCTTGCCAATCCCGCCCGAATATGTTCTGCTGATCGGTGATCGGGATTCAATTCCGCCATATTCGACTGCAGCCCCGGTCAGTTACACAGACCATCCCTATACCTTGATACAGGGCAATGATTTCTTGAGTGAATTACTGATCGGACGTCTGCCGGCAAATACAAGTTCTGAGTTGAATACAATGGTTGCTAAAATACTCGGCTATGAAAAAACACCGTATATGGCTGATACGAACTGGTATAACCGTGCCTTGATGGTCGCGGCGAATTATCCCATCGATACGATGACAACACCGATCGCAACCAAACACTGGGTACGCGAAAATTTGATATTAAGTGGATTCTCAAATGTTGATACGGTATTTTATCCGCCAATATCAGGTCCAACCCAGATCACCACTTCACTTGATCAGGGGGTATTATTCGTTAATTATCGTGGCGGTATCGCTGATCCAGATGGCTGGGTATATCCCAATTTTCATAATACCGACGTGATTGGATTGAATAATGGCTGGAAATTGCCGATCGTTACAAGTATAACCTGTTTTACTGGAAACTTTGGCTATGTTACTTG
>MEUM01000037.1:3324-8357 GCA_001771735.1 Caldifarciminota bacterium RBG_13_43_14
ATCATGGTTGAGATCTGGTACACCGGCAACCCCAAAAGGGGCAGTCGCCTTTATCGGTGCTTCAGCATCCACGACAAGCAGTCGATGGAATAACTGCCTGGATTATGGCATATATTGGGCTATATTAAAGGAAAATGTCAATAATATTGGACCTGCTTTTTATCGGGCAAAAATGGAAGTCTTTAATAATTTCCCGAATGATACGAGCTGGCTTAACGGCAGTTCATTCTATTTCCATACCTATAATTTATTAGGTGACCCCAGCTTGGAAATATTTACTGATGTACCAAAATCATTGAGCGTAACTCACCCGAATTCCTTCAATCTTGGCATAAACAGCATTACTATTCAGGTACAAACCATGGGCCAGCCGGTTGCCGACGCAATGATTAGTTTATATAAACAAAATGAAGTTAAAGAAGTCGGATTTACGGATCAAAACGGTGAAATTAATATGATATTCCAGACTGGCACCAGTGATACTCTATATATCACCGTCACCAGGCAAAATCATATTCCCTATTGCGGTTTTGCGATGATAAATAATAGTAACGTACTGGTCGCATACAATAGCCATCTGATCAATGATCCAACTGGGAATAATAATGGTGAAATAAATCCCGGTGAGACGATACAGATGCCGGTAACCCTGAAGAATTACGGAATCTCAACAACTGCTACCAATGTCTCGGCGCGTTTACGCAGTTCAGATCCACTTGTTCAGATAACTGATTCAGTTAAAAATTACGGTACGATCGCGGCCGGCAATACGGCAACTGCTGGACCTTTCATTTTCAACGTTTCGACCGATACAAAGCAAGGGCATTTGATAAAATTCGATATGCAGGTCAATTCGGATCAGGGCTCATGGACTTCTAAGATCTGGGTCGATGTTAAGGCCCCGGATCTTCTTTACCTGAGTTATTCAATCATTGATGGCGGCAATAATGTTTTGGAGCCGGGAGAAACCGCGGAATGCGTTGTCTGGCTGAAAAACAGCGGCTTGCTTGATGCCAATAATGTGAACGGTATTATACGCTCATTAAATCCAGGTCTTTTAGTGCTTGACTCGGTTGCTTCTTTCGGCAATATCGCCGTAAATGATTCAGCCAATAATAATAGTAATCGATTCCAGATAAATGCATTGTTAAGCGTTGCTCCCGGACATCAAATGCGATGCCGAGTCATAGTGAACGGAAATAACAATTTTCGCGATACGGTTGATTTTATTATTGAAATTGGACTTATTCAACAGAACACCCCTCTTGGACCTGATCAATACGGGTATTTCGCTTATGATAATACTGATACACAATATTCTGAACATCCGGTCTATAATTGGGTTGAGATCGACCCGGCTCATGCCGGTCCCGGCGATACAATAAGTCTGCAAAGCGATGAGACGAAAACCCTTGCCTTGCCTTTTACTTTCAAATTTTACGGACAGAATTATAACCGTTTATCGGTCTCATCAAATGGATATTTGGCAATGGATTCAACCTGGATCGCGGACATGTACAACTGGCGTATTCCCGCAGCCGGTGGTCCGCCGTTGCTGATCGCGCCTTTCTGGGATGACCTTGATCCAATCGCAACTGATTCAAGCGGCAATGTATGCTACTGGTTCGACAACACCAATCATCGATACATTGTTGAATATTCACGCATACAACATATACACAATCCGACCAGCCCAACCCCGGCTGAATTACAAACTTTTGAAATCATATTATATGACCCCCAATATTATCCAACGATCACCGGTGATGGTGAAATAGTAGTGCAGTATCAGCAGATTAATAATGATGATATATGGCATAATTACGCTACGGTCGGTATTGAAAATTATGATCATACGATCGGTCTTGAATATTCTTACGCTAATTCATATCCGGCTGCGGCCGCTGTTTTGGCCAATAACCGGGCGATAAAATTCACAACCGATCCGCCTGATACCTTCCCTGGAGTTGAAGAATACAAGACTGGCTTGGATCTCAATACAATATTATCGATTTACCCCAATCCATTCGAAAATGAACTAAATATTAAAATACAATCTTCCGGTTGTCTAGATCCGATGAACTCAAATAAAAAGGTATTCATCAACATCTACGACGTCACCGGTCGACTTATCAAGAATTTTGAAGTCTCTATTTCTTACTTCCTAGTGCCTTCTATAATACGCTGGGACGGCACCGATCTTCACGGCAATGCATTGCCAGCTGGTATTTACATAATTCAATTAACCATTAATAGCTTGACAATCAATCAAAAATCAATAATGCTTAACTAAATATAAGATCTATGAGAGGAATTAAAATGAAGTTTATTTTTTCGATGGCACTAATAGTATCAACCCTTTTCGCATTAAATTATCACGGATGCACACTGGCACCGGACAATCTTCACGGCTGGGTGGCTTGTCTCGATAGCGTACTAATATTGAAAACCACGGACGGCGGCATGACCTGGCAACCGCAATCAGTTCCGATAAATACAAAAAGATTTTTTGATGTCACCTGCACTGACAATCAAAATGCCTGGACCTGTGGTGTACTTGGGGAAATACTACATACAACCGACGGCGGCGCGAACTGGTTCGGTCAGGTAATCGGCTTGTCAAAATATGCAACCCGTATCGAGTTCTATGATCTTAATTATGGTTGGGCCGTATGTGGCGACGGAGCAGTGGGCCGTACTACTGATGGAGGTGGTTACTGGGATAATATATTTTTACCATGGTTGTATGAATTCTATGGGGTATCTTTTATCGATACGATGTCCGGTTGGATTGTCGCCGGATATCCGGATTCAATGCTGACCGGTCAAGGATTGGTCGTAAAATCAACCAATGGCGGCATTAACTGGGATTCGGTCTATCAGGTAAGTGATTACAAGGATTTCTTTGACGTACATTTTTTTAATTTACTGGAGGGCATTGTAGTCGGCGGTGATGAAACTGATACCTCGGCAATAATCATAAGAACCACAAATGGCGGCCTTTCCTGGGATATTATTGCAGCTCCGACCAATGCCTATTATCTGCGGGCCGTCGATTTTGTCGATAATAACGGTTGGGCAGTAGGACGATTCGGTACAATAATATATACAAGCGATGCTGGAAATACCTGGACATTTCAGAACAACCCGTCTACAACCACCCTATTTGATGTTGATTTTTCTGACCGTCAACACGGTATTGCATGCGGTCAAGATATAATTCTGATCACGTCAAATGGTGGCCAAACCTGGATCGAAACTAGCATTAATGAGCATAATAACAATAATACCTGTATACCGTATCTAAAAATATATCCAAATCCATCAAAGTCATTCTGCAATATCGAAATCAATCCAAATCTATCGATCAACGAAATTAAAATCTACGATGTCTCCGGTCGTCTTGTCAAAAATTTGATGGTTCCTAGTTCCTACTTCCTAGTGCCTACTATTATAACCTGGGATGGCCGGGATAATAACGGCAATAAATCATCAACCGGCATATATACCGTTGTGATCGACACGAAACAAACAAACCAGCGGGCAAAAATCATACTACTTGAATAATAAAAAGAATATAATTTCACGCTTTTTTCACATTAAAAGAATATAATTACAGAGAAAATGAAGCTGTTAAAAACTATTTTCATCTTTGCCGCAGTATCATCGAGTTTTATTCATGCTCAAAACGGCGCTCGACTTTTAATAATAACCCATGATGACTATTACAATACATTAAAACCTTTAGCTGAATGGAAACACCAGACTGGATTTATGACCAAATTGATCAAACTGTCCGAGATCGGAAACGACACAAATCAGATTCGTAATTACATTATCAACGCTTATAATATCTGGCAAATAAAACCTGAGTATATTCTGCTAGTCGGTAACCGGTTCCAGATCGGCTGGTTTCAATACAATTATCAAGGGCAGATCAGTAACAGTGACAACTATTATACGAATGTTTCAGGGGATTATCACAACGAGATTATACCGGGGAGAATCTGGGTCGATGATTCATTCCAAACGCAAACCGTCGTTGCAAAAATCCTCGGGTATGAAAAAAACCCCTGGATTGATGACTCATTATGGCTGCGTAAGGGTATGACAATTGTATGTGAAGATTACGATTCATTTCCAGCCGATTCAGTATATTGGTCAGATGCCAGATATATGCATTATCTGATGCAGAATGCAGGGTATTATCAGGTTGATTCCATTTCCCGTTTAAGAGGACATAATCACCAACATGTATTGAATGCGATGAACAACGGACGCGCTTATCTTCTGTACCGCGGCGTCGGTGCGGGAAGATGGAGCCCGCCGTTTTACTATATTGACACGACCAATATGTATAACCGGTTTAAGCTGCCCGTGGTGATCTCGGGCACCTGCGCGACTATCGATGGAATCGGGCATGAATGGCTTAAAGCCGGCTCGCCATCAAACCCCAAAGGAACTGTGGGTTTTTTCGGAACCTCTACCCTGCTCGAACACGCTGCCGAAATGCGAAGCGCTCTGGTTCGCGGGACATTGGAGGGAATATTTTGTGATAGTTTAGCCACGCTCGGATCGGCTGCAGAAAGAGGCCGGTTAAAATATGTTGAATTGTTCGGCAATTCTCTGGAATATAACAGCTGGGGCTGTATCGGTGATCCGAGCATGAGACTACGGACTTCCAAGCCTGCACCGATCGAAGTAACATATAATGGCAACCTTCATCAGGGCATATGTTCACTAATGATCAATGTGACATTGAATAACATTCCCCATGATCGAGCCCTAGTATGTATTTCAAGTAAAAATGACAGCACTATTTATGCTTATGGATATACTAATAATGGTTCTATTATATTATCGGATACATTCACCCAACCGGGTGATAGCGTTTATTTGACGGTTACGGGGCGCAATTTAATCCCCTTTCAAGAGGGATTTGCAGTAAGCCATATCGGAGGCTCTTATCTTACGGTCAATCAATACTTTCTTAATGATTCTATGAATGGTAATAATGACCGCATTGCCAATCC
>MEUM01000037.1:8372-10334 GCA_001771735.1 Caldifarciminota bacterium RBG_13_43_14
ATTGGAGATCAGTCTGCAAAATATCGGCGACTCAACTGCTTGTGGAGTATACAGCAGCATTCGTGCATTACAAACCGACAGTTTTTGCACGTTAGACGATACGATAAAATATTTTGGTAATATCGAACCAGGCGACACTGCATCTACAGGAACAGATGGATTTAACATTCTCATATCATTGGAATGTCCGGATCTTCATGTATTCCCAATGCAATTAATTACCGGGGACACGAGTGGATCCAGCTGGTTCAAGGAAATAGAGATTCAGATCCATCGTCCAATATTGGAATACACTAATTATTTTTTCCCGGGCGATTTGAAGTATATACCGATCGGTGATACTAATTTTCTTTACTGTTCTTTGTCGAACGTCGGTTCATATCCCGCAACAAGTGTGACCGGTCGTATAATAGATACCGATCCCGGCGTAATAGTGATAGATTCAACAGCGCTTTTTGATCCAATAATGCCTTGTAGCATTGGAACTAACCAGAACAATCCATTTGAAATCGCGATTGATACGAACATCCATACCTGTGCACCATTGGCGATCACGATCGAGGTCAATACTATGTATTCATGTGATACATTTAACTTTGATTTCTATGCTGGACAATATGATTTTCTGATCTGGGATAGAGATCTGGATCATTCAAGCGGACCTGTTATCAAGGCTATTCTGGACTCGCTACACTTTTACGGATCATTAACAACTAATGAGCTCGAATATGATTTCTTAACAATATATAAATGTCTTATCGTTTGCCTTGGTGTCTATCCAAGCAACTATCTCATCCGCAATACTGATCCAGTTGGACCTGCAATTGTCAATTACATTCAAAATCAAAATGGTAAAGTCTATATGGAGGGCGGCGATGTATTTTATACTCATCCGTATTCAGCATACGGTTATTATTTTAATCCGAGTTTCGGATTGTTCGGTCAAGCCCATGGTGTTTATTATTTAAATCGCGTTCAAGGTCAATACAATAGTTTTACCAATGGAATGTCTTTCCGTCATAGTCCAACAACGAATACCAATGATCGTTTACAGAATCAGGGTAATACCCAATTGATGTTTACTAACCCAACTAATTCCTATGGCATTGCTGTAGCAGCATTCAACCGTACAGTTGGGAGCTCATTCGAAATTGGATCTCTTATTGATTCGATACCACCATCGACAAAACGCGCTTTAATCGATTCAATAATGGTCTATCTTGGAATAATACCTACTAAAATTGTTGAACAAAACAATGGTCAATGCGAACTTATGCTCGATTTTAATATTTCGCCGAATCCAACCCGGAGTAATATTAATTTTTTACTTCAACTAAACCGTAAAACAAACGGAATTAAATTACAAATATTCGATATTAATGGTCGCCTCGTATGGGAAACGGCGGTAAAATCTGATGCTAAAAAAATAATCTGGAATGGCACGGATATTCGAGGTAGAAAAGTGACGGCTGGCGTTTATTTTGCTAAACTTATCATGGATAATGCTGACATCAGTAAAAAGATCGTTTTTTTGCGTTAACCGAGTATCAACCGCTTAACCTACCCCTTGCTATAACTGTCAAAAGAAGTACAATATAATATCCATGAAAAAAGTACTATTGGTTTTAATATTATTGGGAGCTTCTGTTTTCAGCCAGAATATTGGCGCAAAATATTTAATCATTACCCATGACAATTTTTTTAACTCGATTCAACCTTTAGCTGAATGGAAACATAAAAAAGGAATTGTCGCTAAAGTAGTGAAGGTCTCGGAAATTGGCAACAATTCGACTGCGATCAGAAATTATATTGTGAATGCTTACAATAGTTGGCAAATACAACCTGAGTATTTACTTATTGTTGGTGCACCTAATTTCGTACCTTTGCCCCAGGTCAATGGTACTTATTCGGACAATTACTATACAAATATGGACGCGGATATTTATAACGAAATCTTGCCAG
>MEUM01000038.1:0-147 GCA_001771735.1 Caldifarciminota bacterium RBG_13_43_14
ATCCGTGAAGGTGGTAAAACGGTTGGCGCCGGTGTCGTTACTAAAATCCTGGAATAAATATGAATAAACTCAGGATCAGATTGAAATCATATGATCACCGTATCCTTGATCAATCGGTTAAATCCATAGTCGAAACTGCCAAACGAT
>MEUM01000038.1:155-8168 GCA_001771735.1 Caldifarciminota bacterium RBG_13_43_14
AATATTAGCGGTCCAGTTCCACTGCCAACCGAGCGTTCACTCTATACAGTCCTGCGGTCTCCCCATGTTGATAAAAAATCCCGTGAACAATTCGAGCTACGGGTTCATAAAAGACTAATTGAATTAAATGATGTAACACCGGATATTATCGATGCTTTGAATAAACTCGAGATACCAGCCGGTGTATATATTGAAGTAAAGGCAATGTAAAATGATTGGGTTGATTGGGAAAAAAATAGGCATGGCTCAAATTTTTGAAAAGGGTAAAGTGATACCGGTAAGTCTTATCCAAGCCGGACCCTGCCCGATCATACAGATCAAGAACGAAAAAAAGGACGGATATTTTGCCTTACAGCTTGGTTATGGAAAGAAAAAAAAATCAAGTAAACCCCTGTCTGGACATCTCAAAAAATCGAAAACCGATCCGGTTTACAGACTATTTGAAATACGGTTCAAAGACTCAAAAAAATTCAAACTCGGTGACAAGATTGATGTCTCAATATTTAAAGACGGCGAGACCGTTCAGGTCACCGGCTGGACCAAGGGCCGTGGTTTTAGTGGCGGCATCAAACGCTGGGGATGGCATGGTGGACCGGCTAGTCATGGATCAATGTCTCATCGTCGTATAGGTTCAGCTGGACCAGGATCATCGCCCGGGCGCATATGGAAAGGTAAAACAATGCCCGGTCGCTATGGCAATGAAAAAGTAACGATCCGGAACCTTAAGGTCGTAAAAATTGAAATAGAAAAAAATCTTTTATATTTGAAGGGTGCTGTTCCTGGCACCCGTAATGGATATTTACTGGTGATCAAGGATGAGACATAATGGAAACGAAAGTCTTGAACATCGAAGGCAAAGAGATTGGTCTGATAGAATTAAACAAAGCATTGTTCGGTACTGAACCGAACAATGCTTTGATCTGGGAACATGTCCGAATACTTCTCGCCAATCAAAGAAAAGGATTAGCCAAAACTAAATCACGAGCCGAGGTAAAGGGTACCGGCAAGAAGCCGTGGCGCCAGAAGGGAATTGGTTGGGCACGACACGGCAGCCAGAGAACAACGATCTGGCGCGGCGGTGGAGTGGTTTTTGGTCCCAAGCCGCGCGATTATACGATGAATATCCCGAAGAAGAAAAAACTTAAGGCCTTGACCGCCTTACTCAGTTTATACGCAAACGAGAATAAAATTTTCATCCTTGATGATCTCAAACTAGATTCACCAAAAACGAAACTTATAAGTGATATCCTTGATAATCTCAAGCTTAAAGAAGCAAAAACCTTGGTCGGCGTTGATAATATTGAAACCAATCTTAAGCTTGCGTCCCGGAATCTACCGAATATTAAGCTCAAGAGGGTATCAGATATGAATTGTTACGATGTTCTTGAAGCTGAATATTTAGTTCTGACCAAAAAGGGATTGGAAAAACTGGAGCAACGATGCACTATGAAAGAATAATAAGACGCGCATTGATCACCGAAAAAGCCGATCGCTTACGCGAGAGCAATATTTATCAGTTTGAAGTATTGAAAGATGCTAACAAGCATCAAATCAAACAGGCGGTGGAAAAGCTGTTTGGTGTTACCGTATTAAATGTGAGAACATCGATCAACCAGGGTAAACAAAGACGGCTGGGCCGGTCCCAGGGTTATCGTCCCGATTTTAAAAAGGCAACGGTTACGCTCAAATCCGGACAAAAGATCGAATTGATTGAAGGTGTATAATGGCAATAAAAAACTTTAGACCTACGACACCAGCCCGTCGCTATTATCAAGTTAACAAGCCGGAAACGACCAAGAGCAAACCGGAAAAAAGTCTGACCTTTTCTAAAACAAAGAACAGTGGACGAAATAACACCGGTCGTATAACTGCGAGACACCGAGGTGGTGGTCATCATCGCATAATACGCATCATCGATTTTGTACGAAGCAAAGATAATATCCAGGCATACGTTAAAGCGATCGATTACGATCCTCATCGCAGTGCTTTGATCGCCTTGCTGGCCTATATCGACGGCGAAAAGCGTTATATAACAGCCCCGGACGGATTAAAAATAGGTGACAGTGTGATCTCTGGTGAGAACTCTCCGATACAGATCGGAAACTGCTTGCCTTTAACTAATATTCCTCTTGGAGTTGAGATCCATAATATCGAACTTTCACCAGGTAAAGGCGCAGAGCTAGCACGAAGTGCCGGAATATCAACTCAGATTCTTGCCAAAGAAGGCAAGTATGCTCATATAAAACTGCCTTCCGGCGAGATCAGATTGATCGATCTTCGTTGCCGGGCAACAATCGGAAAAGTTTCTAATCCGCTTCATTCAAGCATTTCAATTGGCAAAGCCGGTCGTCAACGACACCGTGGAATACGTCCTTATGTCAGGGGCGTTGCAATGAATCCGATAGATCACCCGATGGGTGGTGGAGAAGGAAGATCGCATGGTGGTCGTCAACCAACATCACCATGGGGATGGCTAACAAAAGGCAAGAAAACACGCAAGGTCAAAAAAGCTTCTAAGAAGTTCATTCTCAAAAGGAGAAAATAATGTCAAGGTCATTACATAAAGGACCCTATATTGATGCTAAACTCTTAAAGCGGATCACGAAAATGACCGAGTCTGGAGATAAAAAGATCATTAAAACCTGGGCCCGCTCATCGGTTATTCCACCGGAATTCGTTGGGTTCACGATCGCGGTTCACAATGGTAATCGCTTTATCCCGGTTTATGTTACTGAACGTATGGTCGGACATAAACTGGGAGAATTCTCTCCGACCCGGACATTCCGCGTTCACAGTGGAACAAGAAAAGAAGAAAAACCAAAAGAGAAAGCATAGAGTTATGATCGGCCAAGCAATAAAACGTTATGAACGAGCATCGCCCCGCAAGGTAAATCGTATTCTGGAACTATTACGCGGTAAAATGATCCCCGAGGCTCGTGCTTTATTACAACTACAGCATACGCGTACTAAGCTTCCGTTATTAAAAACTCTTAATAGCGCGGTCGCGAATCTAAAGTTTAAGATTGGCTCGGTGCGTATTGATGATAACGATTTAATTATTAAAGAGGCGCGCGTCGACGAAGGACCGATCATGAAACGATGGCGACCGGGCTTTCGCGGTACTGCTGATATGATCCGCCGGCGCACCTGTCATATCAAATTTACGGTGGAAAGTATAAAACCGATCAAGGAAAAGAAGGGAGGCTAGTGGGCCAAAAAACTCATCCAATCGGTTTCCGTTTAGGCATAACCAAAGAATGGAAATCCAAGTGGTTCGATACTCGGAAGTACCATGATCTGGTCGCTGAAGATTACAATGTACGGCGATACTTGTATCAACGTCTTTCGGAAGCAATGATTTCTGATATAATAATAAGAAGATTGTCAAACCGGGTGATTATCTCGATTCATACTGCTCAACCGGGCAAAGTTATTGGCAAAGGCGGAGAGGAAATAAAAAAATTACGAGAGGAAATAAAAAGCCTTATCAATAAAGATATTACTATAAATATTGATGAGATCAGAATGCCTGAGCTTGATGCCTTCCTGGTTGCCCAGAACATTTCGCGGCAGATTACTCAACGTGTTTCCCATCGCCGGGCAATGAAAAGAGCAATCATTTCAGCCATGAAAATCGGCGCAAAGGGGATAAAAGTAATGTGTGCGGGACGCCTGAACGGTGCCGAGATTGCACGTACCGAGTGGTCCCGCGAAGGCAGGGTACCGCTACAGACTCTAACTGCAGACATTGATTACGCGGGAACGACGGCTTACACTATCTATGGTACAGTTGGCATAAAAGTCTGGATTTATAAAGGAACAGTACAATAATGCTCGAACCTAAGAAAACGAAATACCGGAAACAGCAGCGTGGTCGTATGAAAGGTAAGGCGACCCGCGGCAATACAATTGCTTTTGGGTCGTATGGTTTAGTTGCATTGCAGCCATGCTGGATCACAGCTCGACAGATCGAAGCATCACGTGTCGCAATCGCTCATTCGATGAAAAAAGGTGGAAAAATGTGGGTCCGAATGTTCCCAGATAAACCGGTCACCAAAAAACCGGCTGAAACACGTATGGGAAAAGGAAAAGGAGCGCCTGAATTCTGGGTTTGCGTAGTAAAACCGGGTCGCATCATGTTTGAACTGGAAGGCGTTACTGAAGAAGAGGCTCGTGATCTACTCCGGCTTGCTGCGAACAAATTACCGATTCGAGCGAGGTTCGTAAAACGGGAGGCAGGTATACACTATGAAGGTTTCTGATCTCAGAGAAAAAACCAAAGATGAATTGAATGACCTGCTGAACGGATTGGTAAAGGAGTTGCACAATTTAAATCTACGTCGTGGCATACAGGAACTGCCAAATCCACTGCGTCTGAGGATTTTACGTCGGGATATAGCCCGGGTCAAAACCTTCTTGCGAGAAGAGGAACTAGGAATCCGGAAAATAAGCGGACCAAAGAAAAAGACCAAATAATGGGAGTATCAATGCGAAAAAGAAAAGTAGGAATTGTCATTAGTGATAAACCGCAAAAAACGATTGTCGTGAAGATCACCAACTATGTACAGCACCCGCGATATAAGAAATACATACGCCAGAACACGAAAGTACATGTCCATGATGAAAAAAATGAATACAAGACCGGCGAAAAAGTAATGATCGAGGCAACCAGGCCAATATCGAAATTGAAACGCTGGCGGGTTATTCGGAGAGTTACATGATCCAGATCTACACACGTTTGAGGGTCTGCGATAATACCGGCGCCCGCGTTGCAATGTGTATCCATGTTAGCGGCGGATCGAAAAGGCGCTACGGTTATATCGGGGATATTATTAACGTGTCGATCAAAGACGCATTGCCCAATGCACCGGTGAAAAAAGGGGACAAAGGAAAGGCGGTCATTGTACGAACTAAAAAAGAATACCGTCGCCTTGATGGCTCTTATGTACGCTTTGATGACAATGCCTGTGTTCTGATCAATGATCAGAAGGAACCAAAAGGTACGAGAGTATTCGGTCCAGTTGCCCGAGAACTTAGAGAGCGGGGTTTTACTAAGATCATCTCGCTGGCCAGTGAAGTCGTTTAAGGGGATGAGGTGATATCATGCTAAAGCAAAAACATGGCCACCAAAAAAAGAAAGAAACTTTCCATATTAAAAAGGATGATCTGGTAGAAGTAAATACCGGTGAAGAAAAAGGCCGTCGGGGACGAGTCCTTGAAATTTTTTCTGAAAAGAAACAGGCGATCGTTGAGGGTATCAATCTTGTTAAAAAGCACCAGCGAGCGCGATCCCAGACTAAACCATCAGGAATTGTCTCGATTCCCGCCGCGGTTCATATTTCAAATTTAGTACTTATATGTTCAAAATGTGGTAAAAAAACATCGACCCGGAGAGAAAAAATTGAAAGAAAAAGAACAAGAATCTGCAAAGCGTGCGGAGAAATCGTCGAGTAAAGCAAAAGCGCCGGCGCCATTTCCGCCGCGTTTAAAGTTCTATTATCAGCAACAGCTCCGCCCGATCCTGTTGAAACAATTAGGCTTTAAGAACACTTATCAGGTTCCTATGCTGAAGAAGATAGTTATAAATGTTGGTTTGGGTGAAGCGGTCAGTGATCAGAAAATACTTGAGATTGTCAAAGAAGATCTTGGTAAAATAACCGGCCAGGCCGCGGTCGCGACGCGCGCTAAAAAACCAATATCGAATTTCAAAATACGTAAGAATATGGTTATTGGATTGAAGATCACATTCCGCGGCGCGCGTATGTATGAATTTTTCGATCGCTTTGTAAATATCGCCGCGCCACGGATACGTGATTTTCGTGGTTTCCCTCGCGATTCTTTTGACGGACGCGGATCTTACAATCTTGGATTAACTGAGCAGACCATATTCCCGGAGATCGAATATGATAAGATAAAAAAAGTTTTTGGCATGGATATTGCGATCGTAACCTCAGCTAAAAGAGACGAGGATGCATTCGCATTGCTCGAGGGAATGGGCATGCCTTTTGCCCGAGAAAAGAAGAAATAGGGAGATCAATGGCAAAACTATGTTTGATCGTAAAAGCTAAACGCACACCAAAATTTTCTACACGGCGCTATAACCGCTGTTTTCGCTGCGGTCGGCCACGCGGTTATTACCGGCATTTTGGACTTTGTCGTATTTGCCTGCGTGAGATGGCGCTCAAGGGTGAATTGCCGGGTGTTCGGAAAGCAACCTGGTAATCCCTCACTAGCGTTCGGGGAATCCTAAGCACTAATTTCTAAATTCTAAACAAATTAAAAATACCAAATATTAATCTTCAAAAAATTCGTTGTTTGGGTTTTTGAACATTGGAATTTGTTTAGTATTTAGGATTTCGAATTTAGGATTTAAACTTTAGGTCCTGCAGGACCTAAAGTTCCCTTCTTCCTTCGATCGCCCGGCTCAAAGTCGTAATATCGGCAAGGTCCAGATCACTGCCCATCGGCAGTCCACGGGCTATCCTGGTCACGGATATTCCCAGAGGTTTAAGAAGCTTTGCAATATATATTGCAGTTATATCCCCTTCCGTGGTCGGATTGGTGGCAATTATAACCTCGTCAATTTTCCCCGGCTGCACCCGCTTAACCAATGTATCGATCCTGAGATCATCCGGTCCGATATTATCGATCGGCGAGATCGCACCGTGTAATACATGATACAATCCGCGGTATTCGCTGGTTTTTTCAATAACCATGACATCGGACGGCTGTTCAACTACGCAGATGCGGTCGTTATCCCGATTGGGAGCCTTGCAGATCTCGCATGGATCTTGCTCACTGAGATTATGGCATGATGAACACTCTTTTAATTCCAGTCGCGCCCGGACTATTGCATCGGACAATTCCTTGACCTTCTCCGGTTCCATTTTCTGAAGATAAAAAGCCAAACGCTGGGCAGTCTTGCGACCGATACCGGGTAACCACTGCAGTCGTTCAATAAGATCATTCAACAAAGGCATGCTGAATTCTATGGAATAATGTCAGCAAGTCAAGATAATACCTTTCATCGTCGGAAAATTAGCAGAAAATCGTAGCGGCACGATTTATCGTGCAAAGTATTGTGAAATAACTTTACCTATATGTGCCATGAATGGCACGGCTACATCACTGTGCCTTGCTTTTCTTACAATTTGGTTTATAATAAAAATCAGCATGAAATTATTTGGATTTATGGACCTAATCCGTCTGAATCCGTTCCAATCCGTTGCATCAATTTTTTCAGGAAGGAGATCATAATGAAGATTAAATTCCTCGGACACGCAGCCTTCTTGCTGACATCGGATAGCGGTGTCAGGGTCATTACCGATCCTTATAAGCCGGGTTGTTTTGACGGCGGGATTCAATACGCAGCGATAGATGAACCAGCCGACATGGTCACGATATCGCATGATCACGATGATCATAACGAAACCAAAATAAACGGCAATCCCATCTTTGTGCGTAAGCCGGGAACAAATGAGATCAAAGGAGTCATGATCAATGGGATCGAATCCTATCACGACACCAATCAGGGCAAAGACCGCGGCCGAAATATCATCTTCAACCTGCTTATCGATGGATTGCGCGTTGTTCATCTCGGTGATCTCGGTCATGAGCTGTCAGCTGCCGACGCAAAGAAAATCGGCAAGGTCGATGTACTGCTTGTCCCGGTCGGAGGTTTTTTCACGATCGACAGCTCGACTGCCGATAAGATGATAGAAATGCTGTCCCCCAAGATCGTTATTCCAATGCACTACAAAACACCAAAATGCAGGTTCCCGATAGCAACCCTCGACGTCTTCTTAAAAGGTAAGGAAGCATTGAACAAAGGGGATGAGATCGAAATAAAGACGGTCGATATCAAAGAGAATATGCAAATTATAGTTCTGGATCCAGTCAAATAGAAGGAGTACTCATGCGTGAAATTGAATATCAGACAGTAGTTGATGCTGTTGCTCGTCTCTGTATGGATGCCAATTATCTGCTTGGCGATGATGTCGTGAATGCATTAAA
>MEUM01000038.1:8174-8822 GCA_001771735.1 Caldifarciminota bacterium RBG_13_43_14
GATCATCAATGAAGAGTCACCGGTCGGTAAGGACATTCTCAATCAGCTGCTAGTTAACGCTGATCTTGCCCGAAATGAGAAAACACCGATCTGTCAGGACTGCGGTTTTGCCGTCGTTTTTCTTGAACTTGGCGACGATGTCCGAGTGAAAGGTAATATCATTTCCGCGATCAATGACGGCGTACGCAAAGGCTATACCGAGGGCTTCCTGCGTAAATCGATCGTCGCCGATCCGGTCAAGGGCAAGAATACCGGAGATAATACGCCGGCGATAGTGCATACAAACTTGGTCCCGGGCGATAAGATCAAGATCACGGTCGCGCCCAAAGGCGGTGGCAGCGAAAACATGAGCGAAGTTCGCATGATGAAACCGGCCGACGGCATCGAAGGTGTAAAAGGCTTTGTGATCGACCGAGTACTTAGATCGAGCGCTAATCCATGCCCGCCGATCGTGGTCGGGGTCGGTATCGGCGGGACTTTTGAGCATGTCGCATTTTTAGCTAAAAAGGCATTGTTACGCGACATTGGGCAACGTAACCCGGATCCTTTCTATGCCGAGGTCGAAACCGACCTTCTAGAAAAGATCAACAAATTGGGGATCGGTCCAATGGGACTGGGTGGTCGCACGACCGCACTTGACGTTTTTAT
>MEUM01000039.1 GCA_001771735.1 Caldifarciminota bacterium RBG_13_43_14
CCGGTAATCATATGGGTAACCGGATGACGCAAGCACAACGCACAAAGACCACATATTTTTCATTCTGATCTTAACATCGGATAAATGACCTTCGGCGGTTGCCATCAATGGCTCAAATATATCCCCTTCAATTAAAGGCAGCAATACTTGAGCTTCAGGATCACCAAAACGGCAATTGAACTCCAGGACCTTGGGTCCAAGCGAGGTTATAATAATACCTACGTACAATATTCCCCGATAGTCTATATTCTGATCACGCATTGCGAGTATGGTCGATTGAATAATGACCTGTTCAAGAATACTCTGAACGCGCGGATTATAAGGATAAGGAGCGTAGGCTCCCATACCTCCGGTATTTGGACCGCGATTACGATCATATAATTTTTTATGATCCTGGCATGAAGGCAGGTAAGCTACGGTGATGCCGTCGGTCATGACGAATATTGATGCTTCCTGACCGGTTAGATATTCCTCAACCACGATCTTCTTGCCGGCCTCACCAAAATGATGTTGGACAAAGATCTCATCGATTTTCTTTTCATATTCCCGCCGGTTATTTATTACTGCGACGCCTTTGCCTGCAGCCAATCCCGAAACCTTTACCACAACCGGATATTGATTGATAGTCTTTGTGTATTTATGCGCCTCATGGGCTGTTTCGTAAATCTCAAAGTGCGGGCTTGGTATGCCGAAACGATGCATAAAAGTACGAGCAAAGGCCTTGTCCGATTCCATGCGGCTGGCATTTTTATTCGGTCCGAAAATTTTGAGCTCGCGGGCCTTGAATTCATCGACGATCCCGAGGGCAAGCGGTACTTCTGGCCCGACCACGGTCAGATCGATCTTGTTAAGTTCGGCAAAACGGATCAAACCGTGAATGTCGGTTGCAAGAATATCAACGCAAGTACCAATAGCGGCAATGCCCGGATTGCCCGGTGCGGCAAAGATCGTTTTAACCTGATGTGACCGGCGCAATTTCCAGGCAAGTGCATGTTCCCTTCCGCCACCGCCGATAATAAGAACCTTCATTTGGTCGCTCTCATGATTTTCTTGAATTCAGATTTAGATTTCTCAATTATACTGCCTAACACAATGATATCCGCGCCGGCATCGATTATAGCTCGTGCGGTTTTAGCGGTTTTGATTCCACCGCCAACGATCAGAGATATGGATGTTTCCTTCTTGACCTTTTTTATCATATCGACCGGTACCGGCATGCGGGCACCGCTGCCGGCTTCGAGATAAGTATATTTCATTCCAAAATACTCGCCGGTTAACGCGTGGGCAACCGCTACTTCCGGTTTATTCCGGGGTATAGGTCGGGTATTTGATATATATTCGACTGTTGTATAACTGCCCGAATCGATCAGTATATAACCGACTGGTATTACCTCAAGCCCGATCTCCTTTATACAAAATACCGCCTTCACCTGTTCGCCGATCAAAAACTCGGAATTGCGTCCGCTGAGCAGGGAAAGAAAGAAAATCGCATCGGCTTTTTTCGCGATTTGATGCGAACAACCCGGGAATATTATAACCGGTTTTGACGATCCTTTTTTGATCTGGGCAATAAAATGCTCAAAATGCGACGATACAAGCAGAGATGACCCCACCATGATGCCATCAACGCCCTGGTCGATAACGAATTCGGCTATTTTACACGCATTTTCAAGTAGAACTCGGTCCGGATCGATCAAAGCTAGTATGCTCGGTTTCTTACGGTTCAAATGATCATAGACTGGATGTTTCTTCATACTCTATGAATTATACTTGCTCTTCATAAAAAATCAAGATAATAAATACAGTTTACAGATAACTGATACCTGTCCACTGTAAACTGTTAACGGTCTTCGTCTCGCCTTGACATTGAAATAATATTGATTACAATATCACTATGAAGGATATGAACAAGGTAAGACTCTTTAAGTATCTGACGCCTCAGGAAGTTGATTGGCTTCTGGTTAAATGGAAACCACGCGATATACCGGAGGGAACGGTTATCGTTAAAGAAGGTACTACTGGTGAGGAAATGTATATAATTGAAACCGGTCGAGTTGAAGTCTATTTAACCCGGGGTGACGTCGTCCTGCTTCTATCTGAATTGCAGGAAACATCATTCTTTGGAGAAATGTCACTATTAACCGATAAACCACGTTCAGCCACGGTTAAAGCTAAGGTCGAATGCCGGCTGTTAACATTAAAGAAACAGGATTTCATGAATATTATCAATGAAAATCCAAAAGTTGCGGCCAAATTCCTCCTCGCCATGGGTGAGGACCTTTCTAACCGTATCATGCAAACCAATGCAAACCTGGAAAACTATTTTCTGATCAATCAAGCAATCGTTGATAACGAGTCTTTCCGAAATTTATATATTTTAACGCACAGGGCCCCATCGTCTAACGGCTAGGACATCACTCTTTCAAGGTGGAGATACGGGTTCGATTCCCGTTGGGGCCAGATTGATAAATTAACAAGGAGGTAAGATCATGAGAAAGGTTTATTGTTTATTGCTGGTATTGCCAACGATCATCTTCGCGCAGGAGATATCTATATACGGCAATCGCGGTATGTTCAAGCTGCAGTATGCTCAACCTCATAACATGGGTGTTTTTTCATTCCACTTTACACCCGAGGAACGCTTCGAAAGCTTCGATGTGGATATTACTGGACGAACTACCACTGACCGAAAGCATTTTTTCCAGATTACCAGCGGCTTTTCCTATGCGATCGTCGATTTCATGGAAATTCGCTTTCACGCCGCGCCATTCATGAAATGGTATGAGGCCAGTGATTATCCTGAGGAACGCGGTGACGAATATCCGCCGATTGGCATGAAAGAAATTGAAGCCGGTGTTAAATTCGGCTATCCGATAATCGTGAACAAACAAACCCCGCTTTTATATGCCCTGGGTGTGGATGGCGCAATCGTTTTTGGTCCCGGCTTGTCAACCGAATACTTTTCAAATGCATGGGAAAACGACCGTCAATTCTATGCTGATTCATTTTACCCACCTTATTACATAAAACCTAATTTTTTACCTCATATCCCTCATGATCCGGATTACCGCTTCACCGGTCTTTTTGATTTCCGGATCGGACCGTTCGCTGCTCATATGAACGCAGGATATTTGGTGACCGGTATCGATGAAAATCCGGGATATGTTGATTCGCTGGAATTTATCGCGCTTGAGCGTCCGAATTATTTTATCCATGCCTTTGGTATCGAACTTATACCATCGAATGACGCCCGGATCTTATTCGAGACCTATGGGATGTTTGATACCGAGAATAATGCTGAATCATTATGGGTAACGCCGGGTCTTCGATTCGGTTCAACCGACGTAAGTTTCGACCTTGGGTGTGAGCTCGGGATTATGAACCCTAACCTGGCAACTGAATTCTGGTGGAAAGCGTTCTTCACGTTCTCGGCCGGTGCTGATCTGATCAAAAAGGTAGAAATTCACATTCCGATCGCACAGGTCAGCGGCAGAGTATATGACGGTGTTAGCAATGAACCGCTTTACGCCACCATCACTTTCCCTGGTTCGGATCAGGAACCGATACAGACCACGAAGCTTGGAACTTATACGGTATCGCTGACGCCCGGAACTTACCGCATGCATGTCGAAGCGTCAAATTATCGCTGGAAAGAACAGGGCGTAGTAGTAAAGGACGGCGATCAGCTGGTGCTTGATTTCAATCTCAACCGCAAGCCAATATCGAAAATACTCGGCAAAATCTATGATGCGGAAACCCGTCAGCCGGTGCTCGCCACGATAAATTTTGCCCAGACTGAACTTGAACCGATCACCTCGGACACGGCTGGAATGTACTCCATAACTTTGGCGCCCGGTATTTACCGTCTCCGTGTAGAGGCTACCAATTACCAATTCAGCGAAGAGGTAGTTACGCTTGCCGAAAACGAAAGCAAGGTTGTTGATATCGCCTTGGCCAAGATACCGATCGACAAGGCAACGCTCACTGGCAAAGTTTCAGAGGTTGAAACCAACAAATCGTTACTCGCCCAGCTTACATTTGTCGACACCAAAATCCCCAGGGTTACTACTGATCCTAATACCGGTATTTTCAAAGTAATCGTCCCTCCGGGCACTTATTCGGTGATCGTTGAGGCGGCTGATTATATAACTGAAAGCGCTCCCGTTGTTTTGGCTAAGGACGAAACAAAAATACAGAACTTCCAGCTGAAACCAATTCCCAAGGTTGGCGAAAAAATAATTTTACGCGGCATCTACTTCGATTTTAACGCTTCCAATATTAAACCTGAATCATACCCGGTCCTTGACGACGCGGCTAAAGTGCTGAAAGCCAAACCAAAAATGCGTGTCGAGATAAGCGGTCACACTGACAGCATTGGTTCTGATTCCTATAATCAAACCCTTTCATATCAAAGAGCGAATGCGGTCCGTCAATACCTGATCACCTATCATCAGATCGATCCTAATAGATTAGCAGCGATGGGATACGGCGAAAGTCAGCCGATCGCTGATAATCGTTCCAAATCAGGACGAGACCAGAACCGAAGAATCGAATTCAAGATCCTTTCCTGGGAATAATATCTCAATCATAAAGGGGGCACGAAAGTGCCCCCTTTATTTTTAATGAATTAATAAATCCGGTTTTATATTCTGGTCGTGCCGATCTCCTTCTCAATATAATCCAGATAGCGCAAATTACCGATCTTCTTGAAAAACCTGCTCGCTTTCACTAACATTTGCATTGAGTCCTTTAATTTTCGTTCTTTCTTATAGGTAACCCCTTTTAAATATAATATCTGGCCCTGTAAACGTTGATCGCCCAATGGCTTCACCAATGTATAAGCTTTATTCAAATAATTGTGGGCTTTCTTGAACTGCTTCTGCTCGGCTTTGATCTTCGCCTGATAGATAAAAATGTCGACCTTATAGGCCATAATACTTTCGATCTTGGATTGGATCACGATCTTTTTTACAAGCTTTTCCGCTTTTTTGATCTGACCGTCCAGAAGCAAATATTCGATCTGCTCTTTCATGCAGTCGATATTCAGATATTTCATTTTCATCTGAACTGCTTCCCGGAGCGCGGCATTGAGAAATCTCTGCCCCTGTTTATGCTTTTGCTTCTCACGGTGGATCTCGCTCAAGCCGAGATTAGCAAAAATAATTCCTTCGTGAAAATTGATTTCCTTGGCGATCTTTAATGCCTGTTTATAGTTTTCCAAAACCTCATCGAACATCATGAGGTTGAATTCAATACCGGCAAGATTATTAAAAAGATATGTCAGGGTGCGGCGTGCACCGATGAGTTTTGCGTTACCTAAGGCTTTTAAATAATAATTTTCAGCAGCGTTCAGGTCCTGGCTGGCATGCAAGGCACCCAAATTATTATATGCTAAAAGAATGCCTTCCTGATAACCGATTTCCTGATATATCGCCAATGCTTTTTCATACGATTGTTTCGCCATTTTGAAGTTGAAGCGATCGGCATAGCTGATGCCAATATCCAGATAACAGGCAGCGATACGCTTTTTATCGCCGCTCGAGGCTCTTATTTTCAGCGCCTTTTTGAACTCGCTCTCCGCCTTGTCGAGTTTACCCAATCTCAGATCGATAACCCCGATTATCATAAAAACATCGCCCAGGACCTGTTTGCTCAGCCGGGAACGCTCTTTCAATATCTTTTCGCACTCCTTAAAGGCTTCTTTGTATTTGCCCATACGGGTATATAGCCAGGCAATATCCGCCTGAAAATAATACACCGCATTGGTACCGATGGTTAACTTTACGCCGGTTTCATACATAGCCAGGCTTTTTTGATATTCACCGGTATTCTCACAAACCTTACCGTACTTTTGATAAACTTGATGGGCATTAGGATTGATCCTGATACAGGCTTCGAGTTGTTCAATTGCTTTGCTGTAATTACCGATTACGATAAATGTATCGATCAATTCAAGTTTGAGATTAAATATTTTTTCAATATTATCTTCGAATTTCAGCGCGTTCTCAAAATATTTAATTGCATGATCATGCGCATAATTTTCTTTGGCTTTCTGCCCGGCTAAGCGTGAATAATACAGGGCTTTTTGGCTGTCATTAGCGATTGTAAAATGATTGGCCAGTTCGTCATAATAATTTGGCAGGGAACTTGAATAAATTATCTCAATCGCCTCTCCGATCTGACGGTGATAATTTATCAGGTTATTCCGGCTGATGTTACGGTAAACGATCTGACGGACCACAT